>JAFTUS010000150.1 GCA_017466125.1 Lentisphaeria bacterium
CGTTGCAACGATTTTTTGAGCGGAAAATCTCAAGTGCAACGTGTCAGAAAGAGATGTTGGATGTAGTGGCTCGCCGGATGGAAATGTATCCGAAAAATTGAAAAATAGAAAAATTTTCAAAAAATCTGAAATTTATGCAAAAAGCATATTTTCAGTTTCTCAACGGCACGATTTCAGAATAGTGACGGTGTGCAGGCTGTTGGAGGAGCATTCCTTTGCTGTTCCCTGATCCAGCAGAGCAGAATTTGAATAATGTTCCCGATTTCATCTTCAGACAGTTCATGCCCCCGTGGGATATTATGCCATTTTGCAAGGCACCCCCGGCAGCAGCTTCCCGTTGCGTGCTGGGCAATGAAAATGGCGTGTCCCCTCATGGGAGTCTGTTTGCCGTCATTGAGCGGGCAGGCAGGCGCGAGCCGTTTTGTAATGAATCCTCTTGCGTGGGCAGAGATCACGGCGTCATTGTTTTCAGCGGCATAGCGCAACTCTTTTTCCGTCAGTTTGAAGCGGCTGCGGAATGGCGATTTTGCCAGACGTTCTTTTAATTCCGGGTAGTTTGTCATTGCAAAAAAAGGGCTGCAGAAAAACTTTTTGAGTTTTTGTAACAGCCCTTGCTCTGTATAAAGAAGTTACGCCTTTGCACCGTACTGTTCGTAGTAGGCGTCAATGGCGGCTTTGATCGTATCATCAATGATGACTTTGCCTTTGTAGGGGCGGTTGTAGAGGTGTTCGATGACCTCTTTCATGGTCACGACCGCAGTGGTCTTGAAACCGTATTTTTCGGAGATTTCACAGAGCGCACTCTTTTCGCCCTGACCGCGTTCCATACGGTCCACGCTGACAACCAGTCCGAGGACGTCCACATTGCCCTGCGCTTTGAGGATCGGCATGGTCTCTTCAATGGAGGTTCCGGCGGTGGTCACATCTTCGATGATGATGACTTTGTCGCCGTCCGCCATGGGGCTGCCGAGCAGAATACCTTTGTCGCCGTGATCTTTCACCTCTTTGCGGTTGGAGGTGTAACGGATGTCGGCATCATAAAGTTCAGAAAGGGCGATCGTGGTGGTCACGGTCAGCGGAATACCTTTGTAGGCAGGTCCGAAAAGCACGTCGAAATCCGTGCCGAAATTCTCTTTGATCGCTTTGGCATAGTAGGCTCCGAGACGGCGGAGTTGGGCGCCGGTACGGTAAAATCCGGTGTTGACGAAAAACGGAGTCTTGCGGCCGCTTTTGGTCACAAAATCACCGAACTTCAACACGTTGCAATCGATCATGAATTCGATAAATTCCTGCTTGTACTGTTCCATGATGTACCTCTTTTAGAAGTTTTCAGCAATGTAATCAACGGCATTGCGGAAGAAGACCACGCCTTCGCCTTCGGCGGCAAGTTTGCCGTCCGCCTTGTCCTGTGTCCAGGTGGGGGAGTTGAAGGGGGAGAGGAAGGCTTCGGGGTGGGGCATCAGACCGAAAATGCGTCCGGTGGGGTCGCAGATACCGGCGATGGAGTTCAGCGAACCGTTGGGGTTGGCGGGGAATTCCGTTGCCGGAGTGCCGTCGGCGTTGACGTAACGGACTGCCGCCAGATGTTTTGCTTCGATTTCCGCAAGGATTTCCGGAGCGGCGACAAATTTTCCCTCGCCGTGGCGGAGCGGCAGACGCACCTGATCCATGTTGCGGGTGAAAATACAGGGAGACTGCGGATCGGCTTTCAGGATGCACCAGTCATCGCGGAACACGCCGGTATCGTTGTGAGCCAGTGCGACTTTCTGTTCAAAGTAGTTGCCGTCCAGTGCCGGAACCATACCCAGACGGGTCAGGGTTTGGAAGCCGTTGCAGATACCGATGACCAGTTTGCCGTCATCGACGAACTTCTGCAGTTGTTCGCGGAGTTGGAATTTTACACGATTGGCGAAAACAGTTCCGCTGCCGAGGTGATCCCCGAAGGAGAAGCCGCCGATAAAGGTGAGAAAGTGGTATTCATCAAGCGTATGCTTCCCGGCGATCAGGTCGTTGAGATGCACCAGTTCAGGAGTTGCACCGACCAGTTTGCAGGCGGCGGCTGTCTCTTTTTCGCAGTTCAGGCCGAATCCGGTAATGACCAGGACTTTTACATCAGATTTCTTCATATTTTATCCTTACTTTATATAATAGGTTGAAATTTCAGCAGTTCATCAATGGTATCAGGTATGATAATCCGCATTGATTTTTACATATTCATAAGAAACATCGCATGTCCAGACCCAGTATCCGGCAGAACCTTCATTCATTTCGATACGGATGGTGAATTCACGCTGTTTCATGATGCCAAGCAGAGATGTTTCGGGCGTACCGGCATCGCCGCCGTCACGCACGACAGGCTGGTCGTCGTACCAGATATTGGTTTTGTCCGGATCAAACTCTGCACCGGAGTAGCCCAGAGCCGCCACGACCCGACCCCAGTTGGGGTCGCCGCCGAACCATGCGGTTTTGCACAGCAAAGAGTTCGCCACGGATTCCGCCAGAACTTTAGCATCGGCTTCAGAACGGGCTTTTTCGATTTTGACGGTGACGAATTTGGTTGCACCTTCGCCGTCAAGCACCATGCGGCGGGCGAGGTTCTGCATGACGGCAAGCAAGGCGTTCCGGAACGCCGCGGCATCGGGAGTACCGCTTTTCAGTTCTACGCCGGAGAGACCGTTCGCCATGATGATCGTGGTGTCGTTGGTACTCATATCTCCGTCAACGGTAATGCGGTTGAAGGAGTCGTTCACGTTGCTTGTGAGCATTTCTGCCAGCAGAGCATTGTCCGCCTTGACGTCGGTCGTGATGTAGCAGAGCATCGTCGCATGAGGAACTTTCATGCCGGGGTCGATCATACCGGCACCTTTGGTCATTGCTCCGATCGTGACGGTTTTGCCCTGAAGTTCCAGTTTGACCGCCGCGGCTTTGGGGACGGTATCGGTGGTCATAATGGCTTTCACGGCATTTTCGCCACCGTCGGCAGAGAGTGCCGCTGCACCCAGATCGATCCCGTGGGCGATCAGATCCATGGGCATCTGCACACCGATACGGCCGGTACTGGAAACGACGACTTCATCGGGAGTGATGCCGAGCCGTACAGCCGCCAGTTCGGCAGTGCGCTGTGCATTGGCCAGCCCGGTATGCCCGGTACAGGCGTTGGCGTTGCCGCTGTTGATGACAGCCGCACGGATGAAGGGGGCGTTCAGCACTCTGTTTTTGCAGAGTTGAACCGGGGCCGCTGCAAAGGTACAGCTGGTGAAGGCTCCGGAGAAGTTACAGGGAGTTTCTGAAAAAATCATCGCAAAATCCGGTGCCCCGCTGCGCTTGAAACCGGCCGTGACGCCGGAAGCCAGAAAGCCCGGGGTTGCGGTTACAGAACCGTTTTCGATCCATTGAAAATCACTCATTCGACAGGGTCTCCATAAGTTGCTTTCACGTTGATGGCGATACCGCCGCGGGGACGGAACTTGCCGACGACTTCGGCACGCCGGGGAGAACACGCCTTGACGACTGCATCAAGAATGGTGTTGACCGACTCTTCGTGAAAGGTGTTGGTGTTGCGGAAAGAATAAAGATAAAGTTTCAGAGATTTGCTCTCGATACAATATTCGTTGGGGACGTAGCGGATGACGATGTGTCCGAAATCCGGCTGACTTGTGACCGGACAGAGTGAGGTATATTCCGGACAATCGAATTCGATGATATAATCCCGGTCCGCATAGAGATTGCGGAACGTCTCAAGCCGCGCATCGGCAGGAGATGTCGGATAGTTGCGTTCAGAGGCTTTCAGAAGCGTCAGATCGCTGAACCGTTCCTTTGACTGTTTATCCATAATTCGGATATTTCCTTCTATTTTGTTGTTTTTCATGTTGCATCACTATAAAATAGCATCTTTTAACAATAATTTCGACTTTAAAGGAAAAAAATAGAGTTTTTTTCTTGATTTTTTCGTTTCCAGTGGTTATATTCAGTAACATGAAAGTTTTTTTGTCACAAACTTTGTAAAAAATAAAGGGTTAAAGTATGCGTTTTGGAAAAATTATTCTGTTCTCGGTGGTATTGACCATGGTTGTCGGGACCTCTTACTGTGCGGCTGATGATACACCGCCGGTGCTTTATCCGGTGGAAAAACTTTCCCGCGGTATCGCCAATGTGGCTCTCGGCCCCCTGGAGATCCTCTATCATACTTACAACGTCACCCAGAATGAGGGCGGTGTCAAAGGTATCACCTACGGACCGCTTTCCGGCATCTGCTATTTTGTCTGCCGTGAACTGGTCGGCGTTCTTGAGATCGCCACGTTCCTCTTCCCGCTGCCCGGATGCCCCAACGACCCCAACGATGCCGGCTGGGGATACGGCCCCATCATGCAGCCCGAATGGGTCGTGACTCCCGAAAATGACTGGGGCGGTTTTGTGTATCAGGATACGGCAATCGTTCCTCAGCAGCACTGAGATCATTCCGTTTAAGGTGTAACCGTCCGCTCCGGCAAGACCGGGGCGGGCGTTTTTTGAAATGTAAGGTTTTATATTATGAGTTTTTCATGCGGTTTTGTCGGATTGCCCAACGTGGGTAAATCCACTCTTTTCAATGCGTTGTGCAAAGGCGGTGCGGAAGCGGCGAACTTCCCCTTTTGTACGATCGAACCCAATACCGGTATCGTCACAGTGCCGGATGAGCGGCTGCAGGTGCTTTCAGATATGGAACACTCCGGACGCATCGTTCCCACGACGTTGAAATTTATCGACATCGCCGGTCTGGTCAAAGGGGCCAGTCAGGGGCAGGGGCTGGGCAACCAGTTTCTCGGACACATCCGCGGGGTGGATGCCATTGCCCATGTGGTGCGTGTCTTCAAAGATCCCGATGTGGTTCACGTGGACGGCAATATCAATCCGGTCGGGGACTTGGAGGTCATTATTACGGAACTGATGCTTTCCGACCTCGAAATGCTGGAAAAACGGCGCGATAAGATCTATAAACTCGCCCGTTCCAACGACCCCGATGCCAAGCGGGAACTGGAAGTCGTCAAAGATTTGATCGCCCAGCTGGAAGACGGCAAAATCCCGACTTACGATAAAGACACTCCGAAAATCGCGGACTTTGTGGAGTCCCTGCAGCTGCTGACGCTGATGCCCGCTTTTATCTGTGCCAATACCGATGAAGAGGGGTTCCGGAACTTCAATACCGATCCGATCGCTCAGGAGTTGGTCGCATACGGCAGGGAACACAATATGGAAGTCGTTCCCGTCTGCGCAAAACTGGAAGATGAACTCAATCAACTGGAACCCGATGAAGCGCAGATGTTTATGGAAGAACTCGGCATTACGGAAACGGGGCTCGACCGGGTCATCAAAACCGGTTACCGGCTGTTGGATTACATCACGTTTTTCACTGCCGGTGAAATGGAATCCCGTGCCTGGACGGTCGTCCGCGGCACTCCCGCACCGCAGGCGGCGGGAAAGATCCATACGGACTTCATCAAGGGCTTTGTGCGGATGGAGACGGTCTCTTACGATGATATGGTCGCCGCCGGAAGTTGGAAGAAGGCCCGCGAAGCCGGAAAACTCCGCACAGAGGGAAAAGAGTACATCGTTCAGGACGGAGATGTTATTCATGTGCTGGTAAACGTTTGACATCTGAAAAAAACATGCTATATTGAATAAATGCAAGAATAAAGAGGAGAGTCCTCAAGGAGAAAGGCGGTGAAATATGACTAAAAAAATGCGTCCCCTCGAAGGGAAAGAAAAAGAGTATTTTGACAACCTGATGCAGGCGCGTGAAGCCGTCACGCAGCAGATGCAGTATCATGCAGAAGATGCACTGGATTGTTCCAACGCCGACAAGCGCGGAGTAACGACCCACATGGCAGATGCGTGCAGTGACAACTCCCGTCATGAAATGGAACTGCGTATGCTGACCGAAGAAGGCGACGTACTGCAGTTGATCGAAGATGCGCTTCAGCGTCTTGCTGACGGCGAATACGGCAAATGCCAGGAGTGCGGCAACCCCATTCAGGAAGGACGTCTTAAAATCCGTCCTTATGCGATTTTCTGTGTGAAGTGTAAAGAAAAACACGAACGCGAAATGCGCGGCTGATGAAGAGCAAGAGTTTTTTTCCTGTTTTAGAACCTCATTCCAACGCTGAACGCCGGTGGCTGGGCGGAGCCTTTGCCGTCGGCGGAGCGGTGTTATTACTCGACCAGCTCACCAAGATCGTGGTCGAAAAGAGTTTTATTCTCCACGAAAGCCGTACTGTCATCGACGGTTTTTTCAATTTGACCTACGTCCTGAATTACGGGGCGGCATGGAGTATTTTGAGCGGTCACGGTTGGTTTCTGCTGCTGATCGCGGGTTTGGTACTGGCGGGGGCGATTTGGAAGTTCCGTTATTTGACGGAGGGTTATGCGGAGCGTTTTATTGCTGTTTTTCTGGTATTCGGCGGAGTATTCGGCAATTCCATTGACCGTATCTGGCGCGGAGCGGTAGTAGACTTTCTGGATTTTTACATCAAATCATATCATTGGCCCGTTTTCAATGTTGCGGATATTGCGATTTGCTGCGGTGTCGGGATTTTTATGCTTTCCTCTCTTTTGCGCAAAGAAAAGGAAAAGTAAAGCATTATGTTGAAGTTCAACAAAAAGACACTGATCATTCACGGAAGTATATTGGCGGTGATGCTCATTGTCTGCTGTGTTAAATTTGAGATGTTCATCCTGTGGTATCTGGGATATATCATATACTTTGCGGGCCGTCTGATTGCGAAATGCACAAAAGATCTGCATTCCCGCGGACTGAAAATTTTCATAATTGCATGTATGACGGCAGGACTCATTCCCGGTATTATGATTGCCTGTATTCCGGCATGGGTCATTTGCGTATGGTACTTGGAAAGTCATCCTGAAATCAAAGAAGATCTGCCGGTGTACAATGCCCGGGGCGGAGTTCTGCTGCACGATGCCTCGCTGTACCGGAGTTATAATAATTTTCTTTTTGAAGGAAATATCGAAGAAAAGGCTTTGAAAAGGGCGGCAGTCTCACAGAATTGGAAATTTGAAGAGATCACCCGTCCCGTACAGGTACAGTACACGGCGAAAACAAGGATAAAATCGCGCCGTGATAATTCAGAACCCGCACCGGTGACGGTAAAAGAAGGATTGGTATTCAGCAGTTACAACGGCAGTGATTGCGGTGCAACCGTTGTGTACGATCGAAAGACCGGCAGACTGTATTTCTCTTCCTCGTTGCGCTGAAATTGTCCGTCAAAGTACAATTCTCCATCAAAACTTGTAATTTGCAGCGGAAGGTGCTATATTACAAAAAGACGCAGATTTGAGTATGGAAGTACGAAATATGAAAAAGTTTCTGAAAAAAATTTTCTTCTGGGATGACCCAACTGCCGGAGCCGTGTTCGGTTGGATATTGTCTTTGGTATCGACCTTTTGTTTTAGTAATTTCCATCTGTTGAACAGATTTTTTTTCTCAGTCTCCAAAGGAGATAGGCTTTTCAACTCTCCAGTTGTTCTTGTTACGGGGATCATACAAGCGTTGCTGACTGTATATTGTTTGTTTTTATCCACAGTATTTTTCTTTCGGCAGGATCAATCCAGATACAAGATGTTTTTCTGGTACATCTCTGTTGCGATTACTGTCATGATATTTTCTCTCGGCACCATGTTGGAGCATAAATGGTTGATCTTCATTATTGGAACGTCTCTGATTTTTGCCGGATATAATGCTTTGTGTATCAGAAAAAGAAATTTCGGCTGGTATATTACCTTGCTTGTCTGCGGAACAGCCTGTTGGCCGGGCGTGATGGTATTAGTTGCTGTGAGCCAATGTTTGGATTGTCACGGAGGCGAACTGTTCTTCCCGGTTGCAGTGACTTGGAGAGTTCCGATCGTATATTCTGCTGTACTCTTTTACATCGCTTTTATGTTGAGCAATTTTAAACTGTGGACATCCGCAAATAATAAACGATTGCGTGATGTTTGGGGAGTCCGGTGCAATGTATTGTTGACAATACTTGTTATCTCTTATTTATCAACAGTGGCGGCGGCTCTTGAACAGCAAAAAAAGTGTCAAACTGCGTTAACAGCTCTTGAGAAAAATTTTCAGCGTAAGATTTCTGCGGATGCGCTCAAAGAGATTTATTACCGCAATCGTAAGACAGATGAAAATTTTCATATTGCTTTGGAGAAATCGTGGAAAGAATTTAACGGGAAAGACCAAATCCTGAACCAAATCATTTCAGAATCTGCCCAACTGGATAAACTCCCGGAACAATACCGCAGTAAATTTTTCTCTACGGAAGCGGAGAAAATCGGTAAATTTTTCGATGCTCCGCTCCCGGCAAGAGAGCGGAATTATTCTTCCGGTACACTTATGTCGATGCTGCTGCCTGACTTGAATGTTATGCGCAGAGCTGCGTGGTTTTTCGCATGGCAGATCCGCATTGCCTGTGAAAACAAAGATTACCCCAAGGCGATACTGGCGTGGAAACGCAGTGCAGCAATCAGAGAATATCTGAAATACGACACATCGTTGATTGCGATTCTGGTTATGATTGCGGTTGACAATATCCGTTTGGACTCTCTGGAACAGCTGCTTGCGAGCAATATGTTGGGAGATGATGATTTGCAAGATATTCAGAGCTTCCTTTGTAATTCGGTAAAGCGGATGCCGGAAATCAAGCGCGATGTACTTTATTTCGAAGCGGTTCTGGGGAGTGATGCTGTATACGGACTTGCCAACGGATCAATGAGCGGCGACACTGAAAACGCGGGCGCGGAAGGAATAAAACATTACCGTTTTCTTGTGCCGGGAATATGGTATTTGGCAAATCGTAATTACTATAATTTATTGAGCCATTATAATGTTGAAAGCATTGATAAAGTTGATAAAAAAATAGAATATTCTCCTGAAAATCTGCTGGCTGCGATGATAATGCCTCCGTTAAAGACATCAGCCGATCGGATGATGGAAATGGAAATGCGTTATCAGGCATTCAATGCTCTGATTGAAGCGGAAAAAATCAAGCGAAAAACAGGAAAATACCCCGAAAAACTTCCGTTGAATATTACCGATCACTTCAGCGGCAAACCGCTCCTTTACAAACTCGGGAAACATGAAAAAAGAGAAGTGTACTTGAAAAAAGAAAAACATCCAGACGGGGCAATAGAGCAAGGTTACTATTATTCAACAGAGTACCGTATCAAAACAGTTTACGGTGTCTCCGTGTGGAGTGTCGGCAGAAATAAAACCGATGATTGTGGTTTGAACGGTATGAAAAACGGCGAAAAAACAGACGATCAACGTGCGTTGCTGATCTTACCGGAATAATCCCCGCTTGCAGTTGTAAATACTTACGGAAGATGGTATATTACCAATGAGACGGTTGATTTGAATAAGGAAAAATGACTATGCTTAAAAAGCTTTTTTTACTGATACTGCTACCACTCCTTTCGTTGAATGTGTTTGCGCACGGCAATGAATGGATCGGTTCTGCAATCATCAAAGATGCGAAATGGTCGCCGGTGCAAATATCCTTTTGGCCGCTACATCTCTGCGGCGGAGAAACCACCATATACGGTCTCAATTTTTCTCCCGGCTTGTTTGGGTTCAGCAGGAAAGTTTATGGAGTGAGTTGCGGCTCAATCGTAATGATGGCAGAAAATAACGGTCTTGCTGCCAATATCTGGTCTTTCGGGGACAAAAATAACGGATTGGCTGTGGGGGGATTCAATGCGTGGGCAAAAAATAACGGTGTTTCCGTAGGACTTGCCAACTTTGTCTATGACAAAAAAAGCGGGCGGAATACGCTCCAGATCGGCATATTCAATCAGGCGAACAGCGGGTTGCAAATCGGTTTATTGAACTACAATCCGAACGCTGCGATCCCATGGATGCCTTTGATCAATTTCACGATTCCACGATCAATAGAATCTTCTTTGAAAGAGTTGAAGGAAAGACCGTCTCCTTTTGATTACCATATTGAGAAACACGCAAACAAATATTTCCCCCACTGGGACACGAAAGAGCGGCTCCATTGGCTTACTGAAATCTTCCCCCAGACCGATGCCGGGGCAACTTATGCGTTGATGGAAGCGGCAAAAAAATATGATCTTCTCCTGGAATGGGATGACTATGCTCTGACTCTGCCGATAAAAAAACGGAGGAACTTACGGAACGCTCTGGGAAGCTGGATCACTCAGAGATATTGGCATTATCAGCTTGAAACAGCTCCGGACGGCACGATCACATTGACATTATTTAATACGATAAACAGTGCGAAATGTTCTTTCAGTGCAAAATTTAAGGATCTTCCGAAAAATATTCCAATCACTGTTGAAAGGGTAAATTCTGATTTTGAGGTGGGGTATCGTATCGAAAAAACAATTAAAAACGGCAATACGATCCGTCATATTTCCGATTTTACAACACTCTTTACAGTTCGGCGCGATGCGGAAACCGATCTCTGGTTTGAAACCGGAAGCTGGAAAGAAATAGACAAAAAAACTCCGGCAGTTACCATATATAAAGAGCTTTGGAAAAATTTTGTTTGCACCGAAATCAAAAACAGCAAGCGGATTTATAAAGAGTTCCGATTGAAAGATCGATTCCGCAAAATCAAACTTGGCAGAATTGAACCGGAATATATTATTCAAAAATCAGTAAAATGAAAGAACGAGTTTATGGATAAAACGGAGAAGTCGAAGAAAAAACAGGCTGGAATTGTATTGATTGCCGGATTTTTACTGTTCGGGGTATGGAACCTGGTCTGGTTCAGTCCGGTTTATCCATTGTGGCAGAAACTGGATGGACGTTTGCCGGAAAATATCTATTTCCCGGTGGAGGAATTTCTCGCTTTGAATGGTCATCACAATTCCATTTATGCTTTGCTTGGAAGTTTTATTATTGCCATTGCTACCATCATCTGGGCATGGAAATTAAATGGAAAATTGCAAGAGTACTATGAATATCTTTTATTGTTTATTCTGCTTTTTGCTGCGGCGATGATCACCATGCCCTGCCTTTGCCGCCCGGTAGAACATGCGAGACGCCTCCGTTGCGATGCCATACTTCGCATGACATATGTCGCACTTGAACTCTATGCAGGAGAGAACAATAACGCTTTTCCCGAAACGACCGTTATACCCGATACTGCGCAAATAGAAAAAATCACGCATCCGGTAAATTATTACGGCAAAGGAAAAAGTTTGACCGGTAAACCTTTTATCATTCTTGAAGATGCCTGCCGGGTCCACGCCGGAGATTTGCGTCACCGTATTTGGAGCGACGGCAAACGGGAGCTGTTTTATCCGTGGCGCACTTCAGGAGATAACAAATGAGACGTTTGATTTGAATATGGAGGTGTTTGAGATGAAAAAGTTATTAACTCTCTGCTTGTTGCTTTTGGTTTTCATAAGTTGTTTCGGCAATGTCGGAGTTTTCCGGGGCAGCGGGCAGACTCCGATGCTGGAAAAAACTGCCGATATCCAAATGGTGGAAGAAGAGATTATCATGCTCCCCCGCAGGGGAAATTATCCGGTTGATACTTCCTGCCGCAATTCGGACAAAATGGATTTCCGTTGCCGCTTTATTTTACGCAATCTTACCGATAAAAAAGTGATTGTTCCGGTCGGTTTTCCTCTGGATACAGAAGCAAGACTGCAAGATGACAAGGGATATTTCAATCAAAGTCAAATCATTTCCCATTACGGTTTTACTGCCGGAACTGCAGATAAAACCTTTTCGGTTCGTTTTGTGTCTCATGATAAGAAAAAGAAGTTCAGCAAACTCTTCCTATGGGAGATGACCTTTGAACCCAAACAGGAGATCGAACTCTTTGTCAACTATACCATGGAAGGGTATCTGGGACTGGATGGCACAATGCGCAACCGGGATTGGGATAAGCGCAAACCGTATAAATGCGAATATCAGGAATCCCTGACTGTGGGATTGGGACAGGCTCAATTTTATGTAACAGAAACCGGTTCCAGTTGGGCGGGAGTTATCGAAAAGGCGGTTTTCCGTTATTATCCCTATGAATTTGAAGAATACCTTGCCAAGCGCGGGGCATGGGAAGAAGTCTCTGCGGAACGCAAACGCCGTTTGGAAAAAATCAAGAAAAATCCCGGTGATTTTAAATATCTGTTTTCACCTGAAATGCCGATGCTCCGTATTTGGAACCCCGCTTTTGACCAATGGCAGCCCAAGCAGGGAAAATATAAAAATGACCGCTATCTGGAACTGGTCTTTCAGCCCTACAAACCGCAGAAAAAAGATAACATCCGCATCGGCTACACTTTCCCGATGATCCCCATCAACGCCGAACAGTTTGAACGCTACTGCACTGCGGTAAAGCA
>JAFTUS010000151.1 GCA_017466125.1 Lentisphaeria bacterium
ATTATATGCTTGAGATTATCGAAAACGATCATTTCATCCACCAGCAGCATTGCCGCGTCAGGCGTGGAGAGCTTATTTTCCGGCTCCGGCAGTTCTTCAAACAGATCGACCGTTTCGTAGCCGATAAAACCGATGGCACCGCCGAACAAAGGGGGCAGTTCCGGCATTTCCGGAACGGTTATTTGCTTGAGGATATTCCGCAACGGCTGCAAACCAATGCCGATCTCTTTTCCGTTGAGCAGTGCTTTCTTGTCTTGCAGCGTAAAGACATCCGCCGGGTTGACTCCGATGAATGAATATCTGCCGAAGCGTTCTGAATTCTCCACCGACTCCAGCAGAAAAACATTTTCATCGTTGACAAATCTGCTCAACACGGAAACCGGAGTTTCCATGTCGCCGAGTTTTTCCCGGCATACCGGGATCAAATTGCCCTGCCGGGCGTAGTTTTCAAAGGTTTTGTAATCCATTTTGACCTCACTTTGAGTTGATTTAAATAAAAAAAACGCACCCCGGAAATCTTCCGGAATGCGGCAAACTTACACAAAAAAAGCGGATGAAACTCTTTTACGAATTTGATCCGCCGGGTATTGTTTTTACAAGGTGCAAGATATTGTGGCGTTCCGGCGGTATCACCGCCAACGCCAGGCCTTACTCAAAAAAATAATTTTGCACAATGTAGTTTTCATAATGTCAACTAATATAGTGGTGTTTTGAAAAATGTCAAGGGGCATTTGAAAAAAATCCGGAAAATTTTTTATTACTTAGTTGGGCTGTGCCTTATGCTTGCCCAGATAAAATGCGTTGATGTTGGGGGTGATCAGTTTTTCTTTGCCGGAAAAACAACTTCTGATGGCTTCTGCCACCACTGCTTCAAAGTCGCTTTTATCCGGTTCTTCAAGAAAATAATCGTCCATCAGCAGGGAAACAGCTCCGAGGATCGCCAGATTGGCATACCGCAAATCCCCCAGATCCCGTGCCAGTTCTGAAGCATTGACATGATAAGCCCCTTGAGTCGGCAGCAGATCATGGGGAGTAACATTGCTGGAATCGTAAATCACAAAGCCATTGGTTTTCAGCTCCGGCAAAAATTTGTCAAAAGACTGCTGATTTAATACGATTAGCAAATTGCAGTTGCTATCCACCATCGGCGAAGATATTTCCTGCTTGGAGATCACCACCGAACAATTGGCGGTTCCGCCGCGCATTTCGGGTCCGTACATCGGCAGATACGATACATTGAAATTCCGCAAATTGCCCATATTGGCAAGAATATACCCCAGCGACAGGACTCCCTGACCGCCGGAACCGGCGATCTTTATCCGCCGCTCTTTGTTGAAAAACGGCTGAAGTTTGGAAAAATCTCTGACTGCTGCCGATTGTGTGTAACTGCCATAAAGCACCTGTTTGACCGTCTCCGGAGCAAAGACCGGCTGGGGGCGACGAATGGGGTCGCGGTTTTCGGCAATATCTTTATAGACTCCCGGCACAAAATATTTACTCATTTGTTCATCGATAAATGTATTGATCTCTGAAGCACTTTTCTTTAAATTCACCGGGCAGCCCGTCAGGAATTCCACAAAGGAAAAACCTTTCTTGTCAATGGTGTTCTGCAATGCTTTACGCAAAGCAGCACGGGCTTTCATAATATTTCTGCCGGAACTCAACGCGACCCGCTCCACATAAACCGGCGCATCAAGAGCAGCGACCATTTCGGCAACCTTCAGCGGATACCCTTCGCTTTGTACCGAACGCCCCAGCGGTGAAGTAATGGTTTTCTGCCCGGGCAATGTGGTGGGTGCCATTTGCCCGCCGGTCATACCGTAAATGGCGTTATTGACAAAGAATACCGCCATATTTTCGCCCCGGTTGGCGGTTTGCAGAAATTCGTTCAACCCGATCGCGCCCAGATCGCCATCGCCCTGATAGGATATAACGATATTGTTTTCGTCCGACCGGATCAGTCCGGTGCCGACCGCCGGAGCCCGGCCGTGGGGTACACTTATACCGAAGCAATCAAAATAGTAGTAGCCGAAAACCGAACACCCTACCGGAGAAATAAATACAGTCCGCTCTTTGATCTGCAAATCTTCAATAGCCTCTGCGATCAGTTTGTGGAGAATACCGTGTCCGCAGCCCGGACAATAGTGCATATTGGTTTTGATCGCTCCCGGGCGGCGGTTAAAAGAGTCAAAAAAGCCTTTGCTCCTGCCATGTACGACTTCATATTTCATAAGAGTTTTTCTGTCCTTTCTACGATTTCGGCAACCGAAAGCATATTTCCGCCCATACGATTGATCAACTCCACGGGGTTGGCGCAGTTGATGGCAAGTTTTATATCGTCGATCATTTGCCCGCAGCTCAATTCCACACTGATAAATTTTTGCGCCTGCCCAACGAGTCCGGCAATTCTTTTCTTCGGAAACGGGAAGAGGGTTTTCGGGCGCAAAACTCCGGCTTTGATGCCTTTTTTCCGGAGCTGTTCCGCAGCATTTTTTGCAAGCCTGCCGCAGATGCCGTAGGCTATATAAATAAATTCGGCATCTTCCAGCAGATAATCTTCGCTCAACTCTTCCCGCTCTTGAATTACAGCATATTTCTTTTGCAGTTTTATATTGTGTGCTTCGAGTTCATCGGGTTCCAGATATATGGAAGTAAAAAAGTTGTTCCGGTTTTTGCCGATCGCCAAAGCGTTGTCCGGGAGTTCCCGGTTCGGCAGCGGTTCCGGCAAAGTTACCGATTCGATCATCTGCCCGATCACGGCATCGGTCAGGATATACACCGGCATGGCATATTTTTCGGCAAGTTCAAAGGCTTTGCCTGTCATATCGCACATTTCCTGGGCGGAACCCGGGGCAAGCACGATACAGCGGTAACTGCCGTGGCCGCCGCCTTTGACTACCTGATTGTAATCGGCCTGTTCCGGAGCGATATTGCCCAGACCGGGGCCGCCGCGCATGATATCCACAATAACACAAGGCAATTCCGAACCGGCAAGGTAGGAAACAGCTTCCTGCTTCAAACTTATACCCAGCCCGGAAGAGGCAGTCATCGCCCGCCGTCCTGCCGCTGCCGCACCCATTACCATATTGATCGCCCCGATCTCGCTTTCTGCCTGAAGAAAAACTCTGCCAAGTTCCGGAAATTTTACGGCGGCAGTGTGAGCGATCTCGCTTGCCGGAGTGATCGGATAACCGTAATAAGCGTCGGCACCAGCCAGTAATGCACCGTAGATCACAGCTTCGTTGCCGCTGAGCAGCCTTTTAT
Source organism: Lentisphaeria bacterium (assembly GCA_017466125.1). GTDB lineage: Bacteria > Verrucomicrobiota > Lentisphaeria > Victivallales > Victivallaceae > Victivallis. Next base: position 3,265 of record JAFTUS010000151.1, read on the forward strand.
TTTTGAGCATCATCAGCTACCTCCCGGTAAATAGTTATTGCGCCCGGTTCCGGGCAGGTATAAAAACAGATCCCGCACCCGATGCAATCACTGCTTTGAACTGTTGCCGCCGGGAAACCCATTATATTCAACTCCTTGCCCATTGCCAGAACATTCCGGGTGCAGGCGATCACACACCGCTGGCAGCCTTTACATTCATCAGGGGCGATTTTTACCTGGTACTTTTTCATTTTTTGCTCCGTGACAGCATATCAAGAATTCCCGCCATGGCAAAGTTATAAACATATCTTGCCCGGGTTTCCACATCATATTTATTCTGTACTTCAGTTTCCAGATTCTGAAAGTGTTTGACTGGAATCGTACACATGGAAAATATTGCCAATACCGCCATGCGGCGGTCTTCTTCGCTCAAACGATCCGCTGAAATTTCTGCCACTGCCGCTTGCAATGCCGCCCGTAGCGGTGCATACGCCCGGGCATGAAGGTCATCCATCAGCTGCGTCGGGCTGGATAACTCATTCATCATAAAGTCATTTTCCCGGATCGAAGGATCACTCCGGCGGGCAATATCAGAGCGTATGATCTCGTAAAGCCGTTTTACCGCCGGAGCTGACTTGCTGAGTTTGCCGTACAGCGGATATTTGGCCAACGCCTGACTGTGCAGCAATTCCCACGTCTGTCGGTAAAGCGTGGCTTTATCGCCGTAGTGATAATTCACTAAAGCAATATTTACACCCGATAGTTTGGTGATTTCAGCCAAAGTCGTTTCGCCGTATCCGCGGCTGGAAAAGAGTTCAGCAGCAGCGTTAAGAATGCGTTCCTTGGTAGAAGCTTTACCGGCGGATCTATCATCATCTATCATTATCTGCTCCTTTTTTTATAATTTAAATGACTATTTAAAATAACCGTTTAATCTAAAATTGCAAGCTCTTTTTTTTCAAAAAGACAATATTTTTGAGGTAGATTATGGTTTTTGAAAAAAATCCACCAAAATAGTTATGTTTTTGATTTGACAATTTTTTTTCCGGTGATATATTAAAAATCAAACATCAGCCGGCAACTATTGTTTCCGGATTTATTTTTAACAACAAACACTACTGATACGGTAGAGTATGGAAGAAAAAATATGAGCGACACACATTATCAACTTGAAACTCTGGCGATCCACGCCGGACAGGTTCCTGAGCCGACCACATTGTCAAGAGCGGTTCCGGTCTACCGGACCACGGCTTATGCGTTTAAAAGTTCACAACACGGAGCCAATCTTTTTGCCCTGAAAGAAAGCGGCAACATCTACGCCCGGCTGATGAACCCCACCGAAGATGTACTTGAACAGCGACTGGCGGCTCTCGAAGGCGGAAAAGCTGCCGTGGCAGTAGCTTCCGGCACAGCGGCGATTTACTTTACCATTACCAATATTGCCAAAAATGGAGACGAGATCGTTTCAGCAAATAACCTTTACGGTGGGACGTTTACCCAGTTCGATGCCATATTGCCCCAGCAGGGGATCAAGGTCAACTTTACGCCGCTTAACGACTTTACCACCGTGGAAAGTGCCATCAATGAACGTACCCGGGCGATCTATATCGAAACGGTTGGCAATCCGGCGCTGGGAGTTGCGGATATTGAAGGATATGCGGAAATCGCCCGAAAATATCATCTGCCGCTGGTGGTGGATTCCACCTTTACGCCGCCAACACTGTTGCGTCCCATTGAACACGGAGCAAACATTGTCATCCACTCGCTTTCCAAATGGATCGGCGGACATGGCACTGCCATTGGCGGAGCGGTGATCGACGGCGGCAACTTTGATTGGAGCGACCCGAAGTTTGCTCTCTATAACGAACCCGACCGGGGCTACCACGGTTTGCGTTTTGCTCACGATCTGGGGGATTTGACCCCGATCGCCTTTGCTTTGCGGCTGCGGACAGTGGGTTTGAGAAATCAGGGTCCGACCCTTGCCCCGGATGCAGCATGGATTTTTCTGCAAGGCTTGGAAACGCTGCCGCTGCGAACCGCCCGCCACAGCGAAAACGGCATTGCGGTGGCAGAATTTTTGCAGAAACACCCCAAAGTAAGCTGGGTAAAATATCCCGGTTTTGATCCGCTGGCAGTCAAATATCTGCCCGATGGAGCCAACGGCATGGTAGTTTTCGGGGTACAGGGCGGTGCTGAAAAAGCA
>JAFTUS010000152.1 GCA_017466125.1 Lentisphaeria bacterium
ACCATCATTTGCGCCAAACACCGACACCAAACACCTCTGCTTGACGCACCAAGAGGCTCTTGGCTTATAGTGCTTATAGGGCTTATTCGCCAGCCGCAGCCAATGGCCCCCGTACTACCGACAGGCTGCCCACGCCGTAATCTGCTTTGGGGGGAGTCCAGAGGGGTGCGCCCCGCCCCCTCTGGTGACGGCAGCAACGTCGCCGTCACTACCCGGCAGCGGCACCTTGCCGCCCGACAGGCTGCCCACGCCGCTATCTGCGCCCACGCCTCTTGACCTGTCAGTTTGGGAAATTGGTAAAAATTTCTGAAAAAATTTTTTTCAGGGGTTGCATTTTTGTTTTGAGATTGTATTTTAATAGCGGTATCCGTATATTTTTTTCTCAAAAAAAAATTAAAACGTTTTAAGCAAAGAGGTCGTGTTTATGAAAATCGTCAAAATCTTTACCCTGATCGAACTGTTGGTGGTAATTGCAATTATTGCAATTCTTGCCGCTATGCTTTTGCCCGCTTTGAACAAGGCGCGTGCCAAAGGGCATCAGATCAGCTGTACAAATTCGCAGAAGCAGTTGGCTCTTGCCACGCTTTCGTATGCTTCGGATCACCGTTATCTGGTTCTCTCCTATTACGGGACGATCGATCTTTCCCCCGGTGCTGATTTGCGGCGGTTCAATTATATTTCCGGAGATTTGCACAAATACGGCTGTCCCTCCACCGGAACGAAAAATGAAGATTACATGAGTGACTACACCAAAGCCTGTATCGGTTACAATAACTTTCTGGGCAATTTAGACAGTTCTTATGCCCCCAGAACAATCTGGGGCAGGGCATGGCCCGCTGTTATGCCGGAACAGGTCAAAAACGCCAGTCAGAAAGTTATGTGGGCAGATGCCCGTCCGGATGGCAGTTCCGTACGCGTCCCCTGTTTCCGGCGTGCCGCAACTCTGGTGGCGCAATATGAGGCTCTGTTGACCAATCAGGGAGCCAATTTCGCTCACGAAGACCGCTGCAATGCCGTTTATGTTGACGGTCATGCGGACTCCGTCCGTTTCGGAGAGTTGACTGAAGTTAAATTTTCTGAAGCGACAAACTCTGCTACTGACACCGCAAAATATTTCAATCCGTGGATGTAAGACGGTCGGGAAATTCAATTTTTTCCCAACGCAGCAATATAAAACTCCGGTCGAATTTTATTTCAGAACTTGCAATTCAGTAAAGAAGGGTTATATTTAATCCGACGTTATTTACTCCCGGCTTTCTGAACAGCCGGGGGCGCAAAACATATAGAAATTCAACAGTCTTATATTTTACGGGAGAGGTTTCAGTATGTCAACTGTATTAAAAAAATCCAAACTTCAACTCAAAGGCATCATGCCCGGAAAAACAGATGCTTTCCCGGCACTGCGCAACCCCATAAAATCGACCATCGCCGCTTCTCTCGATGAGGATGACGGCCTCTTTCTCCACTACGGGATCATGGATCATACGCTTCCGTATGCCATGCAGGACGATTACGACACTGAAAAAGAACGGATGCTGACCTTTGATACATTCGTTCTGGAAAATGATTATATCCGCGCCGAAATCATCCCCTCGCTCGGCGGCAGATTGTGGAGCATCTACGACAAAGAGCATAAGCGCGATCTCGTTCTGCCCAATACGGAACTGAAAATCTGCAACCTTGCCGTGCGGAACGCATGGTTCGCCGGAGGCGTGGAGTTCAATATCGGACGGCGCGGACATGATGAACAGACCTGTTCCAACCGTTTTGCCGCTACGCTTACTGCCGATGACGGCACTCCGGTTCTGCGTATTTATGAGATGGACCGTGACCGGCACACGCCTTTCCAACTGGACTTCTACCTGCCGGAAAATTCCCGTTTTCTGAAGATCCGCGGCCGTATCACCAACCCCAACGACCATGTGGAACCGATGTACTGGTGGAGCAATATCGCCGCCAATGAAGAACCCGGCAGCCGCATCGTTGTACCTGCCGATAACGCCTATTCCAATTTCTACGTGGGGGGAAGTCACTGTCTGACCAAAGTGGAACTTCCTTTCGGTGAAGGGTTTGACGCAACGAACCCCAAGAATTACCCGGCGGTCAAAGACCATTTCTACAATATCCCGGAAGGTGTCCGCCCCTATGAATGTGTCTTCTCACAGGACGGCACCGGACTTGCTTATATCTCCACCAAACGGCTCCGCGGACGCAAACTTTTCGTCTGGGGTTCCTGTCAGGGCGGACGGCACTGGCAGAAGAAACTTCTCGGTGAAGCGGCTTATCCGGCTTATATCGAAATCCAGGGCGGTATCGGCCGCACCCAGCAGGAGTGTATCCCCATGCCGCCTTACGCCTCGTGGGAGTGGATCGAAGCATACGGCTATATCGCTGTCGATAAGGAAAAAGTTTTCGGCGATTGGGATGAAGCGGTCAAAACCGTTTCCGCTGAAGTGGAGCGTCTGCTCCCCGCCGCTGAATTGGAGGAGGAGTTGAAAACCACCCGCCGCACGATCGCCATGAAAAAAGGCGAAGTACAGGTCGCCGGTTCCGGCTACGGTGCGCTCGAAGAGCTGCGCCGGGGCGCAAAACTCGCACCGCAACTGGATTTCGGAACTCCTTCAGCAGAACAGAACGATTGGCTCGATCTGCTCGCAAAGGGAGAAATGAACGACTTGCCGCCGACCTCTTATATGGTTCGGGATGAATGGTTTGACGCCTTGAAAAAAGCAAAGGAGTCCTGGAAGACCTGTTATCATCTGGCTCTGTGTTATTTCTGCCGCAAAGATACGGAACGGGCGTTGCACTTCATCGACCGTTCCATTGAGTTGCAGAAAAATGCCTGGAACACCCACGCCAAAGGTCATCTGCTGCTGATCCTCAACAACGATTTGCAGGGGGCGGAATATCTGCTCGAAGCGGCCCTGATGATGCCTGAAGACGGCCCCATGGTCAAAGACAGTTTGAAAGCGATGGCAGAGGCGAAACGGTACGACCTGATGTTCACTCTGCTGGAAAAACTTTCAGCAGACATGCGCAAACGCCCGATGATCCAGGTACTTGAAGCAACGGCACTTGTCCGCACCGGAAAACCGGCGGAGGCAGAAGCCGTCCTCTTTGATGCCGCCCGTGATGAGATCCGCGATATCCGCGAGGGGGAAACATCGCTTTCCGTACTCTACTGCGAGATCGTGCGCGAAAAAGCACGTCTGGCAGGAGAACCCGTCCCGGAAGAGATCGAAGTTCCTTTCATGCTCGATTTGCAGATGAATACCAAATAATATCCGCAAATGCAAAGAATAAATGGACAGATGCGCTCTTTCCCGCGCGTCTGTCCATTTTGTAAATGATTGATTTTCAGATATTCCGGCGGTATTTCGGATGCAGTTGCATCTGACGCTTTCCGTCCGGGAAAGTGAATGACCATCCGACCGTGTGGCCGTTGCTGATCGCAATGCGTTCAAGCACTCCTGCCTGCGGATCGCTTTTCAGCAGCATGAGAGCCGCTTCATAACTTGAAATTCCCGGCAGACCGAATGGTTCTTCCTGCTCCTGCAAAACAAAATAAAGCAGACAATCGACTTCGTGGCGATATTCGGCGTTTCCGGGCAGAAACGTCAATTCGCTGCAAGCAGTGTAATACTCTTCACAGAACTCCTGAAATGTTTCAGGGGATTTGCCCCACGGACAGTAGAGCGGACCGGTTTTTGTATCTTTCAACGCAGTCCGGAAACCGTATCTGCCGTAGAGTTTTACCAGATATTCTTTCCCGCAGGAGCAGAGAAACGCCGCCGGGCCGTTCTCCGTTGTCTGCTGATGTTCAAACCACAAGTCAAGCACACTGCGGCCGATGCCTTTGCCCTGCATGGCATCGGCGGTGCGGAAGTGGCCCCAGTTGCCGATGGCGTTGGCATGTTTCCCCCAGCCGCACCAGAGTCTTGAAACACACTTGCCGTCCTTCATGGCGATATAGTACCGGTCGGTACACACTTCTGAAACATTGCCTTTGAGCCGGTGCAGTATCATCCGGCTCCATGCGGCATTGGGCTCCTCTGCTGAAATGACTTCTGCAAGTGCCGCAGCCGCCGTATGTTCTGCCGTATTCCCCGGAGAAAAAATGTGAAAAGTGACAGGGTTCATTTTTCAACGACCTCGACTTTCTGAAACAGCAACTCCGCTTTTTTCACTCCGTCGGGAAACGATTTTGCCGGACAGACCAGCGAAAGCCCCCGGAATTTGCCATGCCATTTGCCGTCGGCGGCACCGCCCCAGAAGTTTTTCCGTCCTTCCCGGGGCTGGATCATGACCGTCTGCCATTTTTCCGTATCCGGTTCGAGAGGAACGTCCAGCTGGTGCGTTTGATTGGTTTCATCGATCAGGCGGACAGAAAATGCTTTGAGTTTTCCGGTATTCCGCACAGTGACTTTCAGACATTTGAAATCAAACCGTTTATAGGGAGCGTAAACGATTGCCGTATAGAGACCTCCTGCGGAGAAATCCCCGGTCAGTCTGGCGGCAAAGCCTCCCTGAATACCCAGACCCTTTTCGACGCTGAAACTGCCCTTTGCTCCCGGAAATTCCCGCCCGGCACTGAAACTCCAGCCTCTGCGGGGCCCATTGGCAAAACCGATCTCCACACCGCTTGTCAGAAAAGCGGCAAAACAAACCGTCAGTAATAAAACTTTCTTCATTTTCACCCTCCTTATTGGACTGCGACCCAACTGTATTTATTCAGATCACGGGTATCACGTCTGCCCCCGTGCGTGGATATCCAGCCTTCGCGCTGTCCTTTGTCGTTGTCATTTACCATGAAATTAAAACGGAAACCGTTTTTCAAATCTGCGTGCGAGACGTTCAATTTCTCCCAGGGAACAGAAAAGTGATAAACGGTAATGTTCCCTTTTCTTGAAATCGAAGCGTCCAGATGTTCCAAAATCGTGAAGCGTTCATTTTTACCGGGAGCATTCCAGCACCCCTTGACTGCGCCGACACCGGGATTGAGAGCCGCCCCCATCTCCCAGTTGGTATACTGGTTGGCAAACCGCAGGAAGAACTGCACACTGTCACCGCTCCAGACGGTATTGCGGAACACATGTGTATCATCCGTCACCTCAAATTTGAGTTTGAAATGTGTCCGGTCTCCGGCAAGAAATGCTTTCACACTCAAATCTGACGGATTTGTCCAGACCTTGTCCACATGGTGCGGATTGTTGGCAAAGAAAGCATAGACCTGACTGCGGCGGTCCAATACGAAGTTGGGTTTTGACGGGAAGTCCCGCTGCAGCAGAATGGTGCTGTTGACAAAGAAAGACTCCGTAAACGCTCTGCCATTTAGCGAATAAGTAAAATGAATGTCCTGCGCAGTAAAGTCCGTCCGGATGGGTACGGTCATTTGCGTTATGCGTTTTTCTCCGGCTTTCAGAGAAATTGTTTTTGCAACGTCCTTGCCGTCGGGAATTTTCAGCGTTATTTTCATTTCTGCATCTTTCCGGAGCGGATTGAAAACGGTCATGTCAAACTGCTTTTCCCGACCGGGAGTCACCAATAATGTTTCTGCAACGGAAAAGGGCGTGACTGCTCCGGAAATATCCGTCCCCGGCGGCAGAAGCAGCGTGACCGGCTCTGCGCCGAGCGGCACGACAAAATAATTCTGCCATTTCGGGGCTTTTTTCCGGTTGCCCATCAAATCGACCAACTCGCCCGCAGCGGCATCGGCGGCGAAGAACAACTGCCGGTTTTCCCGATTTTCACTCCAAACAGCCAGAATGGTATTTTCTTTGTTGGCAAATTCAAAGACCCATACTCCGTTTTTCTCTTTGTGCTGACGGACAAAACGGGTGCCGGGTTTGCCGAAAACAGAGGTCAGCATATTGTAGACACCGGCAACCAGACGGGGCTGGAAATCATCCGTGACCAGACCGAAATTGTGTTCGGGGTCTTCCGGGTCACGCCCTTTGTTGCGCAGATTGTACCAGGTATAACCGATCGAACCGCGCGCCCAACTGTAAAGCAGTTTCTTGTAGAGTGTTTCTGATTGCACATCCTCCCCGTACCCCGTGGAAGAGATTGCCGTTTCATGCGCGTACCACGGTATCGTCATATTGAGCCGTTGGCGCATGGGGATCAGATTGCCGTCGATTTGCCCGACATAGAATTGAAACGGTCCATGCCCGTGGAAGCAGTGAACATCGAAATAATCCTTGCTCATTTTCAGGGTTTCTTCCTGAAAATATCCCTTTTGCGGATCGTAGAAATGGGCATAGCCGCTGCTCATCAATTTGGAGTCCGGAGCCAGTTTATTGATCTCTTCCCGGCAGATTTTTACAAGTTCGTGGTACGTTTTGGCATCGAACTCACAGAAGACCATCAAATCGATCTCGTTCCACAACTCCCAAAAGCGGATGCGCTTACCGGCGTATTTCAACGTTTTCTGCACATAGATCCGCCACAAGTTCAAATCGGGAGCCATTGCGGAACAGCGCAGCCCTTTCTTTACCCGTTCCGCAGCCCGTTTTTTATCGGCGGCACCCCAGTCGGAACAGTAACCGAAACTGGCGATCCGCTCCACGCCGTATTTTTCAAAGGCAGCAGTTGTGCCGAGAAATTTCTCCGTATCAAAAGAGAGGTCTTTGCGCAGAAGTTTCATTGCAGTACCATTGCGCAGATAACGGGCTCCGAGCAGAGCCATCGCGCGTCCCTCCCGATCCCAGATCGTCTTGTCATCGGTCCAGTCGGGATGACTGCAAATGGTGAATTTGAAGTCATTGACATCATATTCCCCGCTCAAACCGGTCGGAGTCATATAGGCAAAGGAGGTGCGGCTTACTGTGGTGTCGGTCGGACAGTTCCGGGCAGTAAGACGGCAATCGACATACCAGACGCCCAACTGTTCCGGCATGGGCAGAGGAAGGCGGATCTCCTGCCGGGCATCAAAAGTCACTGTTCGCCGCAAGGGTTGGCAGTAACGTCTGGAACGGTATCCTTTGATGTCGATTTCGGCGGAAAATGTACCGGAGATTTTTTGCGGATTGCGAATGACAAGTTCCAGTTTATTCTCTTTCTCCGGCTCTAAAATATTCATAAAACGCCCGGTGTCCAGAGTGACCGGGAGATTTTGGGTATGATCCGACAACTTCCCTTCCGTTGAAAAACGGACACTTTTGAAATCGATATGTCCGGATTTTCCGGATGGATTTTGAACGGCAACGCCGAATAACCGCACGGGGAAATCCATTTTACGATCCCGAACAGCTGTTTTGCTCCATATCCAACTGGGAACGTCAGTAAGATTTTCCGGAGAGATGATGAATTTTGCCGTGACACTGCCGGATTTTCCGGCAGGCAGTGCAAATTCCGGCTGAAATACCTCGCCTTTTGCATCGATGAGCCGAATTGCGACTGACGTCGCCGATGATTTTTCCGGCAGAGAACAATCAAGTTCCAGATTTAATTTTTTGAATGGTTTTATGACCTGCTGACGGCGGAACGCCATTGCCATAGTGAACGTTTTTTCCGGCCATGCTGTGCGTAAAAAATTCTCCCCCCCGACGGAAACTGCTTTACAGGATGTCTGAACCGGGGCAAAATGAAACAAACGGGGAGCCAGAGACGGCAGATCCATTGAAAACGCACTCGCAAAGGTTTCCGGCTCCGGCGGCGGAGGAACGGCTTTGCCCCAACTCCGGAAACGGACATCGACAAGATCGATACAGCCGTTTTTCTTCTCTTTGTTATGAAAAACAAACCCGAAGAGCCGTACGGGAAAATCGATCTTTCCATTTTTTACTGCTTTTTTGTTCCACACAAAGTTGGCAGTGTCGGTCATTTTCTCCGGAGAAATCGTAAAAATCAATTCCTGCATCCCGTTTTTTCCGCGGGGAACAGAAACATATTTTTCAAAAACCTCCCCCTGCGCATCGACCAGACGGAGACTTATCATCGCCAGTTTTGAATTTTCCGGCAGGGAACAGCCGAGTTTCAATTCCAGTTTGTCAAATTTTTGCAGGACTTCCGTCTGACGGAATGCCATTGCCGTCTCTGCCGTCTCCGCTTTCCAGTGGATACGGAAGGCTTTGCCGGTATTTTCAAAACGGGTGTTTGATGGAGCAAAAGCAACATGACGGGTGGAAAAACCGGATATGTTGCGCTCATACTTGCGGAGCAGCTCCAACTTTTCGGCTCCCGTTGCCGCAACCGCAGAGAAAAGGAACAACCAAATCAGCAATTTTTGCATATCAACCTCACTTATCTGTTGTTGTGTTATGATCTACTGAACCATTATCTTCACTGTTGCGGGTCCTGTCACGCAGATCCCGGAAAAGACGCCGCAGATCCCGGATGCCGCCGCAGAAAAACCATATTGCCGTAATTCCGGCAAGTATTCCGGGGACAATGACTGAAACGATCCGGAAATAATGCGCCCACCAGTTCAGCGGCCACGGCGATATGATATTCCACACCGCAACGACCAGGAACGAACCGATAAAGATATAGACGAATGTCAGTACGAATACCGCCCAGGCAATAAACTTGTCAAACCGGCTGTATTCCCCGGTAACTCCGACGAGTTTTGATATCCACGACTCTTTTCTGACCGGAACTTCCTGCTGTTTTTCGAGGGCGAATTCTCCCCGGTGCAGCATTTTTTCCAGATTGAACGGTTTTTTGCATGTCAGAGCAGAAACGCCGCAGTAGAGGGTCAAAGTCAACAGCATACCGATAAAATAAAGTTCGTAAGAGTTGACAGGGCATTTGACCGCATCCATTTTCCATACCACGTATGGTTCAAAGGGTTTTGAGAGAAATTCCAACACCTGACCGGTTCTTTCAGCAAGACCGTTCCGCTCAAGAAAGGGATAAACGATGTCTGCCCAGTTCCGCTGCACAAAAAGCGAACCGCCCGCCCAGAGCATGCCGCTGACAAGAGAGGTCCACGCCCCGGCAGCCGTTCCGAAACGGCTGTAAAGCCCGAAAATCATCACGGGGGCGCAGCCGCACAACCACATCATGGAAGCCAATGTGACGAACAGATTGATGTAATCCAGCTGCGCCATGTAGAGAGAACCGATGAAGAAGCAGACTCCAACGCCCAATGCCGTGAATTTTATCATCCGTACATGCTGTTCCGGCGGTAGTGTTTTTTTGCGGATGACAAAAATGACATCCTGTGCTATCGTCTGGGCTGAACTGAAGATACGGGAGTCGTCTGTTGACAACATCGCCAACAGCATCAGCAGACAGAATATGCCGAAAAATCCGGGTGGAAGTATCTGCCGCATAGTCACCGGCAGCATCAGTTGATAATAGAGGGTACGGAACTCCTGAAACAGCAGATTGGAATTTTTTTCTTTTGCCAGACTCTTTTTGACCATATCCAGATAGACGGTGTCACCGTTGTTTTTCTCTGAACGGGGGGCATCCGTGCCGATCCGGTGTACCGGCGGGGCGAGAGTTGCGGCAGCTCCGCTGATATCCTGACGCACCTTGTCCGAAACCGCCAGTTCGCCGGAGACTTTCCGCGAGATCTCACTGCGGATCGCATGTGCTTCAACGGCATAATTTTTGTGATTGAGGATCACGATGATGGATATGGCGATCAAGACATAAAAGACCGTCGCCAGAGAACCGCGCCACATGCCGAGAAGTCCCGCCATTTTCTGTTCGTGAGGCGATTTTGCCGCCCCGGAACTTCCGCTGCCGATCCAGCTTGCCCGGTGAAAAACGGCGACAAAAATCGTCAGCGCAAGCGAAAATGCGTTAAAATCCCGCAAATGGGAAATGTCGAACGGATTGAGAAAACTCTCCCCGGCGATCCGATCCGTCATTACCGGTATGACTTCACCGTGCCAGGAAAATTTCATCAGTACGAAAACTGCAAATATCGTCATCAGCGGGAAACAAACCATTCCCTGTATGGCATCTGTGATGATCAATGCCAGAGTTCCCCCCATCCAGATAATGAAGAGAGCCAGCCCCAGCAGGACTGCCATCAGTACGGGAAACGTGGCAAATTCAATTCCGAACAAAGTAAAGTGCTGCGGAAAACCCAGAAAATAGATGAAGAAACGGGCGGCGATCGCCGGCAGAATGGCATTGGCAAGGATTTCCGATGCCGTACGCAAAATGGCGGCAAAAATACGGAAACTCCTGCTGTAACGCATTTCCAGAAATTGCCCCATCGACAATGCCCGCGTCTCCCGGAAACGGTAGGTGCAGTAACCGGTCAACCCCATGATGATCAGCACCGGCAGCAGCAGATTGTTCCAGAAAGCCAGCGCAAAACCGGTACGGTACTGCACTTCGACATAAGCAACGATACTGATAACGGAGAGTGCTGTTGCGGTATCTGCCACACTGATGACATAGCGTCCGCATACCCTGCCGGCAGAGAGAAAATCTGCCACATCCCGGATATATCTGCGGGAATGTACTGCCATATACAAAACCAGAGAAATGGCACTTGCTACGATCAACCAATCAATCAACGACATGTTTTTTCCTTATTCTTATTGCTCGGCTTTTATATATAATATTTCTGCATCTCTGTCTTTTTTGAAATCCACAGTCAGCCCGATACGGTTCAGTGCCGCACCGCTCTGCGGATGATATTGTGTATCCCGGTGCATCAATGATGTGATCTGATAACGCTTGCTGTCATCCATATCCTGAAGGCGGAAACTTCCTGCATCCTCTCCGTAATGCAGTTTGTTGCCGAATGCGAAAACAACGGCTTCTGTCTTTTCCGGCAGGAGGTAAAGAAAAACGGCCCCATCCGGCGTATCGGCACTTCGCAAACGGTAAAACTCTCCCCGCACGGTGATATGACGTATTTTCCGGTAGATCTCTGTGTAGGAGCGTATTTTTTCCAACTCCTCCGCAGTACAGCGGTTCAACGCCTTTCCGCAGGCGAATGACCCCAGCAGACCGGCGGCAGCCTGTGTATCCAGCGGCATATCCCGGTGATTGAGCAGTTTCATCGAATTGGAGATATGACACGCCCCGCCCGCCATGAACGGTGCATGAAACAGCGTAAAGCCCTCATGGAACCGGGGAACATCAAGTGCTTCCTGATTGTCAGAACGGTTGATCCGGGCGAAATAACGGCTCATCGCAAGATCGGCACGGCAGCCGCCTGCCGCACAATTTTCAAACAGCACGTGCGGAAAATCCTTATTGAGCCGTTCAAAGATGCGGTGGAGGTTCTGCACATGCGCCACTCTGGTATGGATGCCGGGATTGCCGGGGGATGAAAAGTAACAGTTGTTATCGATTTTCAGATAATCGATATGATTTTCCCGGATGAGTTTATGAAGAGACTGATAGAAGAACTCCGCCGCTTCCGGATACCCTAAATTGAGCATGACAGAAGTTCTGTCTTCACCGGCGCGGTAACGCTGGAACGGTTCTCTGCCGGGGTACGACATTGCCCATTCCGGGTGCGCAGAGTAGAGTTCGCTTTTCAACTCGAATGACTCCAGTTCCACCCAGACCCCGAAAAGCATATTGAGTTTTTTCGCCTCTTCTGCAAGCGGAGCCAAACCGCGCGGGAACTTCTCATGGTGCGGCCGCCAATCGCCCAGATTTTCCTGCCAGCCGTCATCTATGACAAACAGTTCTGTGTTGACGGAGGCGGCAAGTTTCATCAGTTCACGGACATTATCTTCGTTGACATTTGAAACAAGCGCATCCCACGTATTATACAGGAAGGGGCGGGGGCGTTCCCGCCAGTATTCCGGCAGCAGTTCCCGTTTCTGATAACGGTGGAGCAGACGGCTCATTTCTCCAAATCCGCCCCGGGTGTATCCGCCCAGAAAGAGAGGCGTCAGGAACTCTTCGCCGTCAGCAAGTGACAACGCATTGTCAAAGGGATTGATGCCGCCTGTGACCGAAAGATGCTGAAAAGTATCTTTTTCGACAGTCATGCTCCAGTCTCCGCTCCACAGGAGCGTACCGAAAAACACCTCGCCCTGCCGTTCACTTGCATTTCCGTCATCAACGGCGAAAAAAGGCGCATGAAACGGGCCGGAAAGTCCGGTGCGGTTTTCCAGAACGGTTTTGCAGCGCGGAATGGAAACTCTTTCGGTCTGCCACTCTCCCGCCCAATGTCCGCAAAGTTGAGTCAGACGGCAGCAGCGTTCCGGCAACTGCCATGCGGCAGAACCGTACTGTTCGACCTGTACTGTGTGACCGGTATCGTTGCGGAGCAGAGCCTGCCGCCCGATCAAACTGCCATTTTCAAGTGACCGGTAGAGCAGAGAGAGCGTGAAGTTCTCTTTTTTCTCCCGGAACTCCAGTTTCAGTACATCCTCTTCACAGGAGAAGCCGCAAAACTGAAACTCTGCGCCCCGGACACCGGAGGCGAATGTCAGTTTCAAGGCACATTCGGCATATTGCTCGCCAAAGAAAACAGGATATTCATTCAGAAAAGAGCGGCGCATGTTTTCTGTTGTGCCGGATCTTTTGTGCTGTACTTCAGCGGCGGACGGAAGATCTTCAACGGCGATCCCCGGTTCTCCCCAATAGAGGTGAACTGGCAGACCGCCGTCCGGCGGTATTTCAAACCCGTAAGCACTTTTTCCCGTGATGAGAAAACGATTGTTTTTCTGTTGAATTTCCATAACGTCAACTGCCGTTAACTGATTTTTTACAAAGTATCGACGCTGACCCATTCACCGCTGCGTGCAGAAGCCTCGATCCCGGCACGGACAAGTGCGGCAATGGCAATCGTCTCACGGCGGTCAAAAGGTTCTGTGCGATCGTTGAAAAATTTCAACATCGTACCGACAAGGTTCGGGAAGCAGTTCGTTGCTCCTGCGACTCTGGCAATTTCACCTTTACCGGTCAAAACGGCATTGAAACCGAATTTCGGGTGGAGGGTCATTGCCGCAACACGTCCGTCTCTGAAACGGAAAGTGACCTGATTGGTGGAGCCGCTGACCTCATGATTCAGTGCCGTGATGTCATACCCCATCGTTGAAACGATCATTTCGATCTGGTGGATACTGTATTCCCAGAAACTGCTTCCGCCGCCCTGTGTGATCATTGCTTCGATCGGGAAAAGGTTGCGCTGGGCGATCAATTCGTCCCCGAAACGCAGAGCCGAACTGGAAAAAAGCGGGGTGTTGTACTTGTCTGCCCGTTCAAACAACCGCAGGGCAGTTGCTTTGTCGGGGGCGAAAGGCTTGTCGATGTAAACCGGTTTTCCGGTCATCAGGGGCAGTTCCGCCAACTCTTCGTGAACTTCGGGATTGGAAGGAGCCAGCACGCAGAAAGCGTCGCAATCTTCCAGCAGTTTTTCCATCGAAGTATAGGCGGGAATATCCATCTCTTTGCACCAGACGTCCAGCGGACGTGTGCCGGGACGTTTTTCCCACGCACCGCCCAGTTCAAATTCCCCGCCCAGAGCAGCACCGCGAAACCACGCCGGATAGTTATTGGCGTGCCATTCGTCCAGATAAAGGTCGATAAAACCGATTTTTTTCATGGGATTTTTCCTCACAGTTTGACCGTGTTGCCCTTGAGGGAGGATTCATAGACTCCAAGACCGATCTTGAGGGCCTCGATACCATCCTGAATGGAGGTGGAAAACTCTTTGTCTGCAAGTTTTTCTTCGATGAAAACAGCCATCTGGTTTTGCCATGCGCTCAAATCGCCTCTCTTGGCAATGACCTGATTTTCCATTTTTACCGAGCCGTCCGGACTGGTAACGCCGCTGCACTGAATTACTTCGCCTTTGGAGTAATCAATGGTAATGGCACCTTTGTCGCCCATGATTTCCTGACCGGAGAATCCGGCACAACTGGTCCAGCCGCATTCCATATAACCCATGGCGTCGTTGCCGAACTTCAACAGTGCGGTCATATTATCGTCCACAGCAATATCCTTGCGGAGCGTTCCGGCAAAACCCTTCACTTCGGTCGCTTTGCCGAGGAACCAGAGCATCAGATCCATTGCGTGAATCCCCATATCCAGCACCGCACCGCCACCGGCACGTTCCGGATCATAAAACCAATCGCTCACGGCCCAGCCGGGGAAGGGACCGCCGTGGGCAAAACGCACACGCATCATATAAGGCTTGCCGATCGCTCCGGCATCGACGGCTTTTTTGGCGGCGATGACCATGGAGTTGAACCGGTGCGAGAAACAGACGGCAAGTTTACGGCCGGTACGTTTCCGGGCATCAGCGATGGCAATGGCATCTTCCAGAGTCGTTGCGACCGGTTTTTCCAGAATGACATCGCAACCGGCCTCCATCGCTTCGATCGCGTAGCGTGCATGGTAAACGTTGGGCAGGCAGATCGAAACCAGATCCGGTTTTTCCGTCTGGATGAGTTCGGAACAATCGGAATACTCTTTTTTGAACTGCCATTTTTCACGGACTCCGGCGAGGGATTCCGGTGAAATATCTGCAATCGCAGTCAATTCGCAATTTTCAGAGGCGGCATAGCCGGGGATATGAGAGCCCCGGGCGATCGCTCCGGCACCAAGAACACCGATACGTAATTTTTTCATTTTGAAAACTCCTTGTTTTTGTATGTTAGTACGTTATTGTTTTCTGCATTTCCAACTGTTTTTTCAGGAATTCGACCGCAAGAGTAATATCTTTCTGCGGATCATCTCCGGTTTCCCGTTCAATGGTCAGGTAGCCGTCATAACCGTACCGGCGCAGAGCCGCGAGGTAAGCGGGGAAGTAGACTGCACCTTCTCCCAGCGGCGTTTCTGCAAAAAGTTTGCCGGTTTCCGCTTGAAGTTGTTCAAAGCCGCCCCGTGCAAAGGCATCGTAAACCCTGACGGCATCACAATCGCGGTAATGCACGCCGTCTTTTGCGTGGGTATAGACGATATGTTCGTGCAGAACTTCCACTGCATGGACCGCATTGCATCCCTGCACCATCATCAAGTTGGCAGGATCAAGATTGACCCCGACTCCGCCCTGTGTGTGATGCAGAAGGTTCAACAGGGCTTCGGGAGTTTCCGGACCGGTTTCGATCCCGAAAACAGTTCCGGCGTTCCGTGCCGACTGCCCCAGAGAATTCATTGCATCGACCATAACGGCGTAATCGGCAGAGTTTTCATCTTGCGGAACTGTACCGATATGTCCGGTCACGACTGCACCGAGTTTTCCGGCAACATCAAAAACGGTTTTCATCCGTTCCAGTTTGGCGGGATTTTCTGCGGCGATCTGGAAGCCGTGGCCGCCCAACTCTGCAACGAGTGCTGATATCGTCACTCCGCAATCGTCTGCGACTTGTTTCAACTCTGCCATTTTCTGCGGTTCATCGATCACGTCTGCATTGGCATAAAACTGTACGCCGTCCGCGCCCGCTTCTGCCGCTTTGGAAATGGCTTCTTCCAGAGCGCAGCGATATGAATTTATCAGAACTCCGATTTTCATATTAAACCTCTATTTAAAACGTTTTAAATGTCTCTGTTTATAAAATAGTGCAATTACAACAAAATACAAGTTTCTGTGAAATTTTTTTTCAGATTTTTTTCACCGTCTTTCTTTCAACCAGATGCGGTTCCAGCATTACGCTGTATGGATAGGGCGTGTTTTCGGCACAGGCAATAGCCATTTCCGCACACTTCACCCCCAGCATCTCCCGCTGCTGTGCCACGGTCGTAAGTTTAATTCCGGGGAAGTTGCACAGTTGGATATTATCATAACCGATCACAGAAATATCATCGGGAACAGATACTCCCGCAGCACGGAATACTCCGAGGAGCCGCACCGCACTTTCATCGGCAAAACAGACTGCCGCTGATGCCTGTTTCAGTTTATATAACTTCAGAGCCTCTTGCGCCGACGAAAAAAAGCGGGCGGTACAATCGGGGTGTTGCGTCAGAAAACTCTGTGCCGCCTCCACACGTATGGAATGATAATTCTCCAGCAGAAAATCCCGATGGCCGCAACGGTACAGATATTCCAGACTCATGCGTCCGCCCGCAGCATCGTCCGTAACCACATGGGGAAAATCGTTCGCTTCATGCGTTGAGCAGAAAAAAGAGTTGATCTCAAGCTGCCGCAAATATTCGGCGGCAGCTCTGAATTGTTGGGAGTATCCGGCAAAAATCACTCCTGCGACCCGATTATCCAACATCTGTTCCACATATTGCTCCGAACTCTCCCGTCCCCATGAGACCATAAAGCCGTACCCTCTGACCGCACAAGTCCGTCCGATGCCTTCGATCACTTCACTGAAAAAAGAGTGAACCAGCGTATTGAGGACACAACCGATGATGCGGTTATGTCCCTCCTGGAGGGCTCTGCCGAGGTTATTGCGGCGGTACCCCCGTTTCCGGGCAAGTTCGAGTATCTGCTTTGCCGTCTCTCTGTTGACCAGCGGAGAGTTGCTCAATGCAAGAGAAACTGTTGCCACAGAGATCCCAAGTTCATCAGCCAGTTCTTTTTGAGTAATCATTTTTTCTGTTTTTTCTCAATATGATAACTGCGGGGCGGAATATCTCCGTAGGCGGTATCATTGAAGTTTACCGTTACAACCGACCCGTCGCCGAAAGAACTTCTTGCCACACCGCAGGTTTTGAAAGAACCATCCGTATCCCGTCCCACAGACAGCGGTTCAAGGATCTCAAAATCGTCCATCGGACTGGTATAAGCCTCGCGCAGAGTATGCGACAGCGTATAACTGTGTTCATCAAAACTGGCAGGAAGAAGCACGAGAAGTGCCTGCCAGAGACGATATTCCACGCCGTGGACCTTGGCATATCCTTCTCCGAAGAAGTTGTAGATGCAGTCGTGGTAGACCATTTGCCATAACGGAACCGGAACCGGATAGGGGAACGTTTGCGGCAAACCGCCGACATAGTGCAGTTCGCCGTAGGCTCCGACGGTACAAATATCAGCAAAGTGGGATGTGCCGCATCCTTCTACTGCGACTGCGCCGAAAAGTTCTGTTGCCAGCGTAAACAGTTCCCGCCGGTTCTGCAGATCCTGTTTCCGGGTCAGCGTATGTCCTTCGGTACGGGATTGGAACATACCGGCAGCGGCGGTCACATCAAGATAAATGCCGCCTTTTCCGGTCAGAGCGGCTATTTGCGGCAAATCCCGGCGAGCATATTTCAAAGCAAAAGTCGAAGAGATGAAGTGAGCCAGTCCACCCCGCCATACAGCACCTTTCTGCGGAACTCCTTTCTGCGGCTGATACATCTCTTCCGGATCGTATTCCGGCCCGGCATAAGCGTCGATATAGTTGTCGTGACAGGAGAAAATATATCCCGGTGACATGGAGCGCGCCTTGTCTGCCCAGCGTTTCAGATCGTCATTCGTGCCGCGTTCCGGATTGACCGGCAAGCGGGTTGGATAACCGGCATCAAATCCGGCATAGTTCCAGCCGGTATTGCAGACAAAGACCCGGTCGAACCCTTTTTCTGAAGCCGTGGAAAAAATTTCCCCTGCCGTCCAGTTGCCGGGGAAACCCTCACTGGTATTCCAGTTCGGCTGGAACGTATAAAGGCTGTATGTTTTTTCAACACCCTCCGGGCGGGCGTCAAAATAGGTATTGTGTTTCCAGAAAACAGTTCCGGCGATCTGTTTTACTTCCGGATGTTCAGCGGCTTTTTCCTGAAGAGTTTTCAGCCGTCCGGCCTCTTTCAGTTTCCGGCGGATATACCGTGCCATATCGCGGAAGTCACTTCCCGGCGGGAAAAGGACGATGCGCAATTCTCTGGGGTCATTGGCAAGTTCATCGTAGAGAAGTTCCGTAACGACCTGACTCTGCCGGGGCGAAGTAGCGTTGATGTTGAGACGGATCATGCGGTCGGGGTCATCGCACCACATCCCGATCCCCCCTTTGGCAGAAAAGTATCCGTGCATCGGCAAATTGTAACTTGAAGAGGGAGAAAAGTCCTTTACGAAATAGTCCTGACGGGGGAAATCGAAACGCATACCGTAAGAACAGGGCAGGATCAACTCTCCGGCGGAAGTGCTGTCAATGGTCATGAAATCCTGTGCCAGCATAAGAGAGACCGGGCCTTCGCCCAGATCGTTGACGGGGGAGGCTTTCAGCACCAGTTCCGTTCCTTCCAGTGCGACCGTCACGGTCACGGCAAAGGCCGGAGGATTGTCCGGACGCCGGTAACTGTTTCCGGGGAAACGGGCTTCAAAGACAAAATTGGAAAAATGGATCGCAACGCAGTTGCCGCTGATTTTTTCCAGTTTATGTTCTGCCAGCCGTGCCAAATCGATTTCCCGGTCAAACCAGCGGAAACGGAAAGGACGCTGCGCTGTAAAAAATGTCCCTGCGGTTTCAAATGAGAGCGTTTCCAAATCGCGGCTCAACTTCACGCAGGCTGCATCTGTTTGCAATGTGATCATGATCTGTTTTATCCTTCTGTTGAAAACTCTGCGAACTTGTACAGAAACGCGGAGCGATCCTGAACAGAGATTTTTGCAGAGGCAATAATTTAATACCTGTCGGACGTTTTTTCAACTCCAATTCTGAAAATCTTCCGATTTTACCGGAGAGGCTGTCTGCTTAATATCTGGAGTCTTTGAAAACGAATTTTTCCGCATTTTCCGGCGTGATTTTTTCCGCAGGAATGACGACCCGTTTATTGCTGAAATCCCCTTCCAGTGCGAGCATCGCCGCGCTGTAAATCATCTTCGGCGGATAAGTGATGGTGAATTTCACCACCGGGTCATTGTTTCTGATCAAACCGATGATGTACTGACTGCCGCCGCCGCCGGACATCGCTTTCACATCGGTTCTGCCGGATTTCCGGTATGCGTTCAGCACGCCGCGCAGCACATCATCATCGCCCGCCCAGACGGCGTCGATCTTTTTATAGGCGATCAGTTTGTTTTCCATAAGTTTTGCGCCCTCTTCATCGTTCCAGTTGGCTCTGCCGTAATCCACCTTGATTTCCGGATAGGCGGCGATCACCTTTTTGAAGCCGTTCACCCGGTCGGTGTTGGTCTGACAGGGAATGCCCTCCATTGCAACGATCAACCCTTTGCCGCCCAATGTTTCTGCAATCGCTCTGGCGGAGGCTTCGCCGAAGCCGGTATTGTCGCCGACAACTTCCATATCTGCCAATGACGGATCAGCCAGACCGCGATCCACCACGATCAGTTTTACGCCTGCGGCTTTTATCTTTTTGCAGATGGGGGTCAGGGCTTCGGATTCCACCGGCAGCAGAACCATGGTGCTGATGCCCTGCGGCATGAGCGTCTCAATGGCTGAAACCTGTTCCTGCGCACTCTTTGCGGTCGTGATGATGACTTTTGCCGACGGATCTTTCTGCCCGATATCGGTTTTGGCTTTTTCCGCCCAGGAGATCACTCCGGCGGTCCAGCCGTGGTCGGCGGCAGGGATCACAATAGCGATGACTTTGCCGTTGTTTGCTTTACGCCCGCAGCCCGAGAGTCCGAAAACACAGATTGCGGCAAGCACGGATAAGACGAGTGAATTAAAAAACTTCATATTTTTTCCTTTCTTTGAATGAAGACTGAAAACAGAATGATGATCCCTTTAACAAGGTCTTTTAATGTAGGAGATGCCAGCAGACTCAAAAGGGCGGAGTCTTTCAAATCCGGCACGGTTGAAAGAATATTCAGCAGGGCAAAGATCAGCCCCAGTATCAATGCTCCGGCAAGCGTTCCCCAGAGCGATGCCCTGCCGCCGCTCATGGCGGTTCCGCCGATCACCGCTGCGGCAATGGCATCCAGTTCATAAAGATTGCCCGCATTGCTGGAGGAAACACTGTCAAACTGTCCGAGGAACAGAACCATTGCCGTTCCCACACAGACGCCCACGATGACATAACTCAGAAAGGATACAAGGCAGGTACGGACTCCCGCAAACTTTGCCGCTTTTACATTGGCACCCACGGCGCACAGGTGGTGGCCGTAAGCGGTTTTGCGCATGACAAACGCCGCCAAAGCGGTAATGACCACCAGAATGACCGCCGCCGCCGGAACGATCCCGAAATTGCGGTCCGCTATTCCCGTTATGGAAACTTTCCGGGGCAGGTCAAAGAGCGAGAGCGTTCCGGAGTCCGCAAGATGCAGTGCCAGTGAACGGAATATGGAGAGTGTTCCCAGCGTTGCGATAAAGGGCGGGATGCGGCAGACCGTCACCAGAAATCCGTTCAATGCACCACCGGCGGCACCGGTCAGCAGCGATATGATGCAGATCAGGGCAAACGCTCCGCCGTTTGTGGTACAGAGACTTTCGGGGAGCAGTCCGGGAGCGTTCTGCAAATACATCAGCACCCGCACCGATACCACGCCGCAGAAAGCGAAAAGAGCCCCTACGGAAAGGTCGATCCCGCCGCCCGCGATCACGTAAGTCATTCCGAGAGCGATGATGCCGACGCAAGTTACCTGACGGACGATCATCATGATCGTTTGCGGATTTTCAAACGCGGGGTGTGCGATCAGACAGACCCCGTACATCACTGCAAGGGCAAAGAAGGCATTTCCCGCTATTGCCGAAAGCGTACTCCATTTGAATGAACCGTCTCTATTTCTGAACTTATCCAATAACATTTTTTATTTAACTCCTGCGGCATAAAGGATTATATTTTCTTCACTGATATCATTTCCGCTGACTTCTCCGCGGATCGTGCCGTTGTGCATCACCAGAACCCGGGTGCAGTTGCCGATGATCTCCTGAAGATCGGAGGAGATCAAAAGACAGGATACTCCCTGCGCGGCGAGTTCATGGATGAAATCATAGATTTCCCGTCTCGCCCCCACATCCACACCACGGGTCGGTTCATCAAAGAGAAATACCACCGGGTCGGTATCCAGACCTTTTGCCAGAGCGACTTTCTGCTGATTGCCGCCGCTCAAGCCGGATACGGCGACTTCGGGACTTTCGCATTTGATGCGGAAAAGTTTGATATACTCCTGTGCAGAACATATCTGTTTCTTTTTGCTGACGATGCCCCATGAAGAGTATTTCTGAAGCAGCGACGTCAGGGTGATATTTTCATAAACCGTCTGTTCCGTCAGCAGGGCAGTTCCCTGCCGGTCTTCCGAAAGGCAGGAGATGCCGCTGTGGAAGATCTTTTGCGGAGTTTGTGCCGTCAGGACTTTGCCGTCAATGCGGATCACGCCGCTTTTTTTCTTCCGTTTGCGGAGACAGCAGATCGTTTCAGCCAGTTCCGTTCTGCCCGCCCCTGCCAGTCCTGCCAGACCGAGTATTTCTCCGCGTCTGATGAAAAAGGAAACATCTTTGACCAGACCGTCGGCGGATGAGAGATGCTCCACCACGAAGCGCACCGGCGCATCTTCCGGAACAATGGTTTTTTCCGGAAAGGCCTGAGCAAGATTTCTGCCGACCATTTTACAGGCGACATCGTAAGGAGTAAGTCCGGAGGTTTTGTTCTGCGAAACCAGTACGCCGTCACGCAGTACAGCGACTTCATCGCAGAGGGAAAGCATCTCATCGAGTTTATGGGTCACAAAAATAATGGCAGTCCCTTTGTCGCGCAGCTGCCGCAGCAGAGAAAAAAGTTTTTCCGTTTCCTGACGGGAAAGGACGGTGGTCGGTTCATCCAGAATAAGCAGATTGGAGTCGAACAGAAGGGATTTTGCGATTTCGGTCATCTGTTTTTCTGCGACACTGAGGGTCGATGCCATGCGTTCCGGATCAATGGCACAGCCCAGTTCCGCAAAAAGTTCTTTTGCGCGGCGGCACATCGCACGGGTGTCAAGCACCCCGAAGCGGGAACGCTCTCTGCCGAGGAAGATATTGTCGCAGACCGTCAGGGTCGGGATCAGGGAAAACTCCTGTGGGAGTACATAGCAGCTGCCGTTCAGACGGATGGAACCGGAGTCCGCCTTGAGTCTGCCGCTGATCAGATTGGCAAGCGTGGATTTCCCCGCGCCGTTTTCGCCCGCAAGACCGAGGATCTGCCCCCGTTTCAGGGTCAGAGTAACGCCGGAAAGCACGGGCGTTGCGCCGAAAGATTTTGTCAAATCGTCAATTATCAGTACATCATCCATAAAACGGACCGGAAATTTCAGTCATTTCAGTTTTTACTCCGTAATAATATACAGCTCAAACACCGGATTTCAAATGATACGGAAGAAAAATAACCGGAAACGGGAGCTTTTACTCCACCTTATAGTAATCATCCAGTTTTTTGCTGAAATCTTCAACGGCATGTTTCCGGCGGAAACGCAGATAACATGCCAGCAGCAATCCGGGGATCGCTCCGCCGATGTGCGCCGTGTAAGCGACCCCGCCGCCGGTGTTGTGCGCTGTGAGGTAAGCCAGCAGCATTTGAAATGCCAGCCACAGACCGAATGCCGCCCACGCCGGAAGCCCGAACCAGTAAAGACAGAACGTGTAGCGCGGACGGAAAAGAAACGAGAGTGTGACCCGGGGAAAAGTGACCGCATAAGCGGCGATCACTCCGGAAATAAATCCGCTTGCCCCGACACAGGGAATGGTGGAACTTCCCCGGAACAGAATATAGATGAGTGATGCCGTCAAACCGGATGCGGCAATCAGTCCGGCATAACGCCGTTTGCCCAGCGCATCTTCCACGTTATCGCCGAAAATAAGCAGAAAGTACATATTCCCGACAATATGCCCGACTCCGCCGTGAAGAAACATCGATGTCAGAAAAGTCAGGCCGCCGAGCCGCCATTTTTCCGCAGGGATAAGCCCGAAATGCTGTATGATGTTCCGTAAATCAGAAAATGTACACAGGAATATAACGGTACAGAGAAGTGCCAATCCCCACGTGATCCAGGGGCGGGAACTCATTTCGGGCGCATCCTGTTCCACGGGAAAACCGAAGAGTGCGGGCAGGATTTTCCAGCGTTCTGACGGTTCGGCATCACCCAACCGGCTGGAACCGCTCATTTCTTTTACCTTCTCTATCTGCCGCAATGCCAGAATTTCTTTTGCTTTGGGCGGCAGTTCATCCTGCGGGACGGGCTGCGGCAGGGGAAGGGTCTCCAGTTCATGCGGATCGAACCAGATCGTCTGGCAGGGACAGCAGACATCCAGTTCAAGAGAGCCTTCCGCAAGCGGGAGGTGGATTTTTTTCATCTTTTTTCCGCAGACAGGGCAGGGGGCGTCGGCGTATTCATCCTGTTGATTAGCCAGCATCCACAGCGTGTTGGCAAATCCGGCGTTTCCGCAGAGAGAACGCAAGCCGGAAACGGTCATGCAGACGCCATGTCCGGCGGAACAGCGGAAGCAGATTTTTCCGCCGTAATCGCTCCGTTCCAGTTCTCCGCCGCAGCGGGGGCATGTCATTGCGTTGAGCAAATTATTTCCACTCCTCGATGTGCCAGTTGTTTTCCAGAGCCAGTGCGCGGAGTTTGTCACCGGGGTTGACCGCCGTGGCAAAACCGCAGGCTTTCAGAATAAAACGGTCGTTGAAACTGTCGCCGTAAGCCGAAAATTTTTCCAGCCCGAAACCGATGGAGTCCCCGAATTGACGGGCAATGGCAACTTTGTTTTCCTGAACGGCATACAATCCGGTGATGCGTCCGGTGTAACGGCCGTCATTCCCCTGTTCAAGTTGAGTTCCCAGCACGGCATCTATGCCGAATGCCGCCGCGACCGGGGAGGAGACCACCTTGTTGGTGGAACTCAATAACGCCGTCACTTTGCCCGCCGCCTTGACTGCGTTGACCAGTTCAACGGCATCTTTGCGCATGGCGGGGCGGATGAATTCTTCAAAGTGCCGACGGCTCATTTCTGCCGCTTCTGCGGGCGTTTTACCCGTGAATTCCGCCAGTTGAAACGCCATGAATTCGTCAATATCCAGAGTTCCGGCGCAGTATTCCTGATAGAAACGCTCCGCTTCGTCCAGAGCGTTATCAGGAGCAAGCCCGTGTTTGACGGCAAAATGTTTCCACGTTACATCGCAATCGGCACTGATCAGTGTTTCATCCATATCAAAAAGGTAAACTTCTGCCTGCGGAAATAAATTTTTCATATCAAGTCCTTCTTCTTATTTAGTTAGTGTCAAAATTCTTTAACACACATTCCTTTAATTATTTGATAATCAATACATTAATTGCAAAAACTGCAATTTCCTTATATTTTTTTCTAAAAAAGGGTGACAAAAGAGCCACTTTGTTGTAAATTATCTTGTCCCA
>JAFTUS010000153.1 GCA_017466125.1 Lentisphaeria bacterium
AAAAAGAGCGTAGCGGCCGAACGTCGGCCTCGGTAGTGGTCGGCTGTCGCCCCGTGCGGGGCTCTCGAGCCTCCGGGGCGTTGAGCGGACGAAGCATTCCGAAGCCCCTGTAAAAATCAGTCAACCTTTCGTACACAGCCTATTTATTCTCCGAAAAAATGCGAATATTTTTGATTTTGGATTTGTAATCCTGAAAAATGATAGTATCTTTTGTACTTGTCTCTTCGGCAGGGCCTTCAAGTCACCTGCTGCAGGAGTTCGGGCGCCGTTTCCGGTGAAACGGTCGGGAAGAAACAAGAAAGTTCAGAAGTATGAAAGGTCTTAAATATGCGTATTGACGTTCTGGACTATTATGCAAAAGAGGACTGGCAGCTGATCCGTCAGGAGGCCGACCGCCGCACCACCCCGTTTCTGGTGGTCAACTTGAACATCGTAACCAAACTTTACGAGGAATTGAACGAACATTTCCCGTTCGCCAAGATCTACTACGCCGTCAAAGCAAATCCGGCAGTGGAGGTTCTGGAACTGCTGCGGGATCTCGGTTCCAATTTCGATATCGCTTCCCGGTACGAACTTGACCGGGTGCTTTCTCTCGGTATCGATCCGGAGCGTCTGAGTTACGGCAATACGATCAAAAAAGCCGCCGATATCCGCTATTTCTACGAAAAAGGAGTCCGTCTTTTTGCAACGGACAGTGAAGCCGATCTGCGCAACATTGCCAAAGAGGCTCCCGGTTCCCGCTTTTTCTGCCGTATTCTGACCGAAGGCGCAGAGACTGCGGATTGGCCGCTTTCACGGAAATTCGGCTGTCATCCCGATATGGCGATCGACCTGATGATGCTGGGCAAAGAACTGGGGCTGGAACCCCACGGGATCAGTTTCCACGTCGGTTCCCAGCAGCGCGACATCGGTGCGTGGGACTCCGCCATTGCCAAAGTGCGTTATATTTTCGACTACCTCATCGGCGAGGGGATCAAGCTGAAAATGATCAATATGGGCGGCGGTTTCCCCGCCAACTATATTTCCAAGACCAACGAGATGAATGTTTACTCCGAAGAGATCACCCGCTATCTGGAAGAGGACTTCGGCGACGATTTCCCCGAAATCATTCTGGAACCGGGGCGTTCTCTCGTCGGTGAGAGCGGCGTGCTGGTCTCAGAGGTCGTTCTCATCAGTCAGAAATCCCAGATGGGCGTGGATAAATGGATCTATCTGGATACCGGTAAATTCAACGGATTGATCGAAACGTGGGATGAAAGCATCAAATATCCGCTTTACTGTGAATCCCGCGGCGAACCCTCCGAGGATTTCATCATCGCCGGGCCGACGTGCGACAGTCAGGATGTGATGTACGAAAACTTCCGCAATCCGCTGCCGGCATATATCAAACCCGGCGACCGGATCTACTGGCTCACCACCGGGGCGTATACATCCAGTTACTGCTCTACCGAATTCAACGGTTTCCCGCCGCTGCCGGTTTATTTTGTCAAATAAGAGGGCAGCATGGAAGGTTTGCAGATCCGTCAGGGGACCGTCTATCGCAAAAAGGAGGACGGTTCCGAGTTTGTCCTGATCAATCACAACCCCATGCAGCTGCAATCGCTGCTGCTGCGGCGGAACGGTGCGGCGTGGGATTGCTCCGCGCCTGAATTGATCGCCGTGGATACCCTTATTGAGATCCGCAAGTCCGGCGATTATGAGGAATTGGGGGATATGACAAGCGGCGATTTCAAAAAATTGGTTGAAACGCTCCTCAAAGCAGACTCCCTGCCGGAAGATCACCGCGAACTTGTTGAAAAATTGTGATTTTTTTTGATTTATGACTGGATTTTAAGCAAAGTTGCGTTATAGTATACTTTGTAACTCTAATTAACAAAGTTTCAGAGGTGAAAAAATGAATATTCCTGATTCTCAAATTGCCGTAACACTGTACAATCTGCGTGATTACTGCAAAACGGAGAGTGATCTTGACCGTACTCTTGACAAGGTTTGTGACATTGGTTACAAAGCCGTACAGGTTTCCGGCACGCCGCTCCCGGCAGATGTGATCCGTAAACAGTTGGATAAACATGACCTTTTCTGCTGTGCCACCCACGAGGGCGGGCAGATGATTTTTGCCGATGATCTTTCCCCGTTGATCGACCGTATGCAGACGCTTGGATGCGATTTTACCGCACTTGGCGCACCGGATGTGAAATACCGTCAGGAGGTCAACGGCGTGAAGGAGTTGATCGCCCTTTTCAATAAACAGGCCCCCCGTCTGAAAGAAGCGGGGATCCGTCTGGGGTATCACAATCACCACTTTGAGTTAGAAAAGTTCCCCGGTCTGGAAAAGACGATGCTGGATACGTTTTATGATGAGACGGATCCCTCCTGTGTTTGCGCTGAAATCGACGTCCATTGGGTGACGCGCGGCGGCGGCAGTCCGGTTTACTGGATCAATAAAGTTGCCGGACGTATGCCGGTCGTTCACTTCAAGGATTGCACTATATATCATGGCGAACCCCGCTACTGCGAAGTCGGCGAAGGCAATCTGGACTGGGCGGCTATTCTGGAAGCCTGCCGCAAAACCAATGTCCGCTGGTACTCCATCGAACAGGATGATCCGTTCCCCGGCAGAGATATTTTTGAGTCGATCAAAATATCGTTCAATAATCTCCGTGCCATGGGTGTTAAATAAGATTTTCCCCTGAAGACCGCTGCAGGACTACCGGTTTTGCAGCGGTTTTTTTTGCCGCAAAAAATAAAAATAACAAAAAAATCATATTGTTTCATAAAACCTCCTTGATTTTTTTATCTGACATGCTATTTTACCTGTAAGACATAAATTCCATGAGGTGATGAACGATGATGAACGTAAAAACAAAAACATTGCTGCACGGTCTCCTGTTGGGGGGATTGCTCGTTGCTGTTTTGACTGTCATCGGTATTCTTTCTCCTTCTGTGCGCGGCAAGGTTGAGTTTGCGATTCAGCAGACGGCGGATGCTCCGTTTGAATATGCGGAACTGGCGGAAGCACCCGAAGCGGTGCCGGTGAACGCCGGACGTTTTCAGTTGAGCCGTATTCTTCAGCAGTTTCAGGCACGTTCCGGAAACACATTCCGCCTGTGGTCGTTGCGGGAACTTTGCAAGGCGATCCAGGAGTTGCACAGTCTGCTGCTGCCGGGAGTGATCGGCTGTTGCTGCTATTTGCGGGCATCTTTACGCTCGAAACAGTTATTTCATCTCTATTTGAACTCCATAACCCCCTGTCGGGCCGGGCCGTCCTCTGTCTTGTGCTGACGGTTTTCAGTTTGTACTCCCCTGCTGAAAACATCCCGTGCTGAATGAAACGGAAACTTTCTATGACCTTTTATGAAGGTTTCCAAAACCGACAGAGGTTGATTATGGCTGCTCATGAATTTTGGGTCGGCATGTCCTTTTTGATTTTCACTCTGCTGATGGTCGGCGGTATCACTGTTGCTGTCTTCTGGGATGTGAAAAAAGGCGCAAAGTCCGAAAAATAACAGATAAACAAAATCCCTGTACTTCTATGGGCTTTATGAAGTACAGGGATTTTTTTGTTTTCGGATTGCAAAATTCGATGAATTATGGTATATTATAAGAGAAATTAATTTTACTTTCGGGTATCGATATGTCTCTTATGGGTTCCGGAGCAAAGACCTCCGGTAATTACTGGATCGTTAATCTGGTTTGTTTGTGGGTTTCACAAATTCTTGTGATGGCAGGTTTTTCTGCGCTTGTTCCTTTTATTCCGCTTTTTATTACAGAGTCCCTCGGAGTTTCCGATAAAGGGGAGGTCGCCGCTGCCGTTTCTCTTTTTAATTTTTTCGGGACGATGGCGTATGCGATTTTTTGTCCGATCTGGGGAAAGTTATCGGACCGGTTCGGGGTCAAACCCATGCTTTTGCGCGGAACGTTTGTGACGTGCCTGATTTTCCCGCTGATGGGGTACGTTGTTCCGATGCAGAAATTTCTTGCACCGGTATTTCCTTTTGTTTCTGCGGTCGGGCTGCTGATTTTCTTCCGTTTTCTATCTGCGGCTTGTGCCGGAACTACGGCGGCTTCTCAAGTGATGATTGCCCGTACTGTTCCGGATAACCGGCAGGGATTTGCGCTCGGTTCTCTCACGACTGCGTTTTGGGGCGGAGCGGTTCTCGGGAATGTTATCGGCGGATTGATTATCCATAAGTACGGCTATCTGGTTTCGTTCTGGGTCTGCGGTCTGATGTATATGTGTGCCGGTTTCTGCGTGCTTTTCACCCGTGATAACCCGGTGCGGCTGCATTCGGTCAAATCCCGTCTGAACCGTCAGGGTGCGGCGCAGTTGATACCGGTGTTTACGCAAGCGGTCTGGATCATGTTCGGGCTGTTTCTGCTTATGGGAATGGTGCGGAGCATAGAGGCTCCTTTTATCGCTCTTAAAATAAAAGAACTGGCGGGGGAGGGCGAGGCCGCTTACTGGACGGGGATCGTCAGTGCGTTCGTGGCATTGGCGGCGGTTATTTCCGGTGTTTGGGTCGGATATTTGAGTGACCGTTATCCGCCGTTGAAAATTCTTGTTCCGGTAGTGCTGGTATCCATTCTTGCGCACATAATACAGGGCGCGGCGGAGAATTTGGTGCTTTTCACGATCGGCCGCGCCATGCTCTATGCGGCATCCGGCGGACTGCACCCGATTTTACAGCGGACTCTTTCAGCGATCACGCCCAAGCGGAAACGGGGAAGTATATTCGGCTGGTCAACCTGTTTGAACTGCAGCGGCATTATGCTGGCATCGCTTCTGGGCGGCTGGATCTATGCCGAAACGACGATAAAC
Source organism: Lentisphaeria bacterium (assembly GCA_017466125.1). Lineage (GTDB taxonomy): Bacteria > Verrucomicrobiota > Lentisphaeria > Victivallales > Victivallaceae > Victivallis. The sequence continues at coordinate 4,820 of JAFTUS010000153.1, forward strand.
ACTGTATTCTACTGTACTGCACTGGCTTATCTGATATCCTTGCCGTTCCTGATCCGCGGCATCCAAATCGCTACCCGACGTCCCAAATTTCAACGGCAACGGTAAACAACAAAAAAGTATCTCTTTTTTCTTGAAATATTATATATGCAATGCTATATTACCGTGGGTAAAATCAGGAGTAATAAATGATGTTGTGCCGCTATCAACCAACTTGTTATATCATTGCCGGTCCCAATGGGGCGGGTAAAACGACTTTTGCCTTGCAGTACCTTCCGAAAATCGTGGAATGTCAAAACTTTATCAATGCGGATGAAATTGCAAGAGGTATTTCGCCGTTGAATGTGGAAGCCGGTTTACTTCAGGCAAGTAAGATTTTTTTGAAAACATTATCCCGCAAGTTGGCATCACGGGAAACATTTGCTTTTGAAACGACTCTGTCCGGGCGGAGTTATTTGCCGCAAATTCGTCAATGGCAAAGAGATGGCTGGAAGGTTGTATTAATTTATCTGTTTATTCCGAGTGCAGTTTTTTCTGCCAATCGCGTTCGTATGAGGGTGGAACAAGGGGGACACGATATACCGGAAGAAGCCATTTTTCGTCGCTACCCCCGCAGTCTCCGAAATCTGTTTCTTTATGCAGAGGTATGTGATAAAACTTTATGTTTCAACAACGAAAAAGGAGAAATCCAGGCTGTATTTGAAAAAAACAAAGATTATGGACTTGAAATACTTGATGAAAAACTTTATATGCACATTTTGAAAGAGGTATCGAAAAATGAGTGAAGATATGGAAAAATTGATCCGTTGTATGCAAGAAACTGTGGATGCTGAAATGGAGCGGAAGGCAAAATTGGGCTATAAGGTTGTTGTTGCAGATAAAAACGGAAATCCGCAAATCGTGTCAGCACGAACCATTGTCCGACAACGGCGGGCGCAAAAAAGAAAAGCAGAACAAGTGTAACACCCAACCCCAAAAACTTGTTTGCGGGATGATACAAAAGCACAAGCCTCAGTTTCGGGGCAAACTCTCCTATGCCTGCATCATACTTTTTCACAGAAGGGATATGGATCGATAATCTGTCAAAAAATATTCAAATTCCATTTGCGAAAAAAGCATTTTTGTTGTATATTAATGGAACAACAAATTCTATTTTATGAGGTTAATCATGGACAGCAACAAAAGACCTGAAACAATGGCACGCATCACCAATAAAGTTTTGGCTGATGAATTTATCAACGAACAAGTCGCCCTGATCCGCGAACAAGTCGGCAGCAAGAAAGTTTTACTCGCGCTTTCCGGCGGCGTTGACAGTTCTGTGGTCGCCGCTCTGCTGATCAAGGCGATCGGCAAGCAGTTGGTTTGTGTCCACGTCAATCACGGTCTCATGCGCAAAGGGGAAAGCGAAAAAGTCGTGGAAGTTTTCGGAAAGCAGTTGGATGCCAATCTGATTTACATCGATGCCACCGACCGTTTCCTTGATAAACTGGTCGATGTCGCCGACCCTGAAACCAAACGTAAAATCATCGGCGGTGAATTCATCCGTGTATTTGAAGAAGAAGCACGTAAACTCACCGATGTCGATTTTCTCGCACAGGGAACCATCTATCCTGACATCATCGAAAGCAAAGGCGTCAAAGCGCACCACAACGTCGGCGGTCTGCCGGATGATTTGAAGTTTGAACTGGTCGAACCGGTGAAACTGCTTTTCAAAGATGAAGTACGTGTGGTCGGAAGTGCGCTCGGTCTGCCCGATGAAATGGTTTTCCGTCAGCCGTTCCCCGGACCCGGTCTGGGGGTCCGCTGCACCGGAGCCATTACCCGTGACCGTCTGGAAGCGTTGCGGGAGTCCGATGCGATCCTGCGTGAAGAGTTTGAAAAGGCGGGACTTGCCGGTCAGATTTGGCAGTTCTTTACGGTCGTTCCGGATTTCCGTTCCACCGGTGTCCGTGACGGCAAGCGTGTTTTCGATTGGCCGGTCATCATCCGTGCGGTCAACTCGGTCGATGCCATGGGTGCGACTGTTCCTGAAATCGACTGGAACATCCTCAAGAAGATCACCGACCGTATTCTCGCTGAAGTTCCCGGTGTCTGCCGTGTGCTGTACGATCTCAGCCCGAAGGCTCCCGCCACGATCGAGTGGGAATAAAATAATAAATAAAAAGGCTGTGTACTATAAAAAAATCCGCGCGTAGCGCGTACCCCGCCCCGGCCCGAACGTCGGGTTCGCTGACACCCGGACGTGATCCAGCGGCGGAACGCTGGTCGCCGCCTTAAAATGGCGGCGAAAGTACAAGCGTAGCGTCGATATTGCCTCGCATGAGGCAATACCACTCGCCGGGAGCGATGCCTCGAAAAAAGAGCGT
>JAFTUS010000154.1 GCA_017466125.1 Lentisphaeria bacterium
AAGGGGCTCTTGGCTTATAGGGCTTATAGGGCTTATAGGGCCTATTCGCCAGCCGCAGCCAATGCCCCCCGTACTACCGACAGGAGCCCACGCCGTAATCTGCGCCAAAAGCCGACACCAAGAGACTCTGCTCGCCGCACCAAGGGGCTCTTGGCTTATAGGGCCTATTCGCCAGCCGCAGCCAATGGCCCCCGTACTGCCGACAGGTGCCCACGCCATAATCTGCGCCAAGAGCCGACACCAAACACCTCTGCTCGCCGCACCAAGAGGCTCTTGGCTTATAGGGCTTATAGGGCTTATTCGCCAGCCGCAGCCAAGGGCAACCGTACTGCTGATAGGTACTCACGCCATCATCTGCTTTTGGGGGAGTCCAGAGGGGTGCGCCCCGCCCCCTCTGGTGACGGCAGCAACGTCGCCGTCACTACCTGCCCGCGGGTGCTACCCGCCAAAAGCCGACACCAAGCCCCTCTTTTGCTCAATGGCCTGCGGAGGGCAACACCAACGGGATCTTGCGGAAAGCGATGTGTTTGACCGCCTTGCCTTCATCGTTCCAGCGGCGTTCAAAGTCGCTTTTGATGTCCTTGAGTTCTTCGATCGTTTCGGGGGCAGAGACGAAAATACCGGATGACAACAGCAGTTTTTCCACCGCTTCGCAGTACGGCACATCATCACTGGAAAAGTGGAAAACACCGTCCTCTTTCAGCACACGGTGGATCTGCGAAAGAAAATCGCTTGCCAGCAGGCGGTGTCCTTTGTGACGGTCTTTCGGCCACGGGTCGGGGCAGAGCAGATGGATACGGTCGAGAGCGCGGTCGGGCATCATCAGAGCGATCAGATGCCGTGCTTCGGTGCGCAGGACAGCGAGATTTTCCAGTTCCATGCGGTTGGCGCGTTTCACCACTTTGCGGAGACGGCCGACCATTACATCGGCGGCAAGGATCTGCCGTTCGGGGAAACGTTTTGCCAGTTCGCAGGTATAAGAGCCGCAGCCGCAGCCGAGATCGAGTTCAACGATCTCTCTGTTGAGCAGTTCCTGCGGCATGAGAAAGTAAGTTCCGGTGAAGAAACGGATTTGGGCATCTTCGGGATGATTTGCACTGTTGACCATATCAGAGAGCGTCCCGGTTTTCTGCCCATTCGCGGACTTTTTTCTGGAAATTTTCCGCCTCAATGCCCATCATGGAATCGGCAAACTTGCAGAAGTAACCGATGAAAGCATCGCGGAACACGCTCAAATTCTGCACCCGTTCGCAGAAAACGGAGTCTTCATCCATATTTTCCCCTTCGGGCAGTTTGAACGAACCGAAAGCGAACTGGTCGGCATCGAATGTGCCGCTCCAGATCTCTCCGCCGCGGGTGATGGTCAGTTTGGCTTTTTTCAGTTTCTTACCGGCGGCGAGAGCGGCTTTCGCCTCGGCGGAACGGGTGGGGCTGTCGCCCTTTTTCACGGTGGATTCGCCCGCGCCCTGTCCCTCGTCGGCAACGAAGAGCAGCGGAGCTTCCACCAGCACTTCAAATTCGCCGTGGGGTTCGACTTTTATCGTGGATTCGGTTTCGCTGTAAAACCAGAGCCAGGTGAGAAAATCCCTGCCGATGGTGGGTTCGGAACTCTTCTGACCGTTGAAGGAGAGTTCAGGGAAACTGACCTCCGTGGTCTGATACTTGCGGTCGAGAATAAGCCCCGGAGTCAACTGGATGGGTTCGACCTTGACGGTCTGGAAAAAGGTATCCAGAAAGAGGTCGATCTGGGTATTGCTCGATGCCCCGACATAGAGCAGTTTTTCGTTGGGGTCAAGCACCATGGGGATACCGGAAAGTGCGGGAGGCATCTTCTGGATGTGTTTTTCCAGAGCCTCTTCTTTGATCTGTTTTTTCATTTTGCTGGAGACGTATTCCAGATTATTGGCACGCATGTAGGCGCGTTCTTCGCGTTTGCATACGGCATTGAGCAATGCGGTGGGCATCTTGCGGACAGCCTGACGCAGTGTGAGGTAGTAACAGCCCCCCATCATGGCATTTTCGTCGATATCGGTATCCAGCAGGTGCTGACCGGTGACCCAGCCCAACTGGGGTTCATCGGAAACGGCATCCAGCGGACCGGCTTTGCGGGCTTTGAAAAGAGCCGGCAGATTATCGGGAAGTTCACCATTCAGATCAAACATGGCGAACGTAAATGAACCTCGTTCAAACGGCATGATAAAATCCTTTTTGTTGTTGTGTTACGCTTTGGCAAGAGCCTGATCGAAGTCGGCGATGATGTCGTCGATATTTTCGATGCCGACCGTGACCCGGATCATATCCGGGGAGACTCCGGCGGCGACCAGTTCTTCATCGGAAAGTTGACGGTGGGTCATGCTGGCGGGGTGCAGGACCCCGGTGCGCACATCGGCAACGTGGACGACGATCGCCGCCAGTTTCAGGGAGTTCATAACGATCTCGCCCGCCGCCTTGCCGCCCTTCACGCCGAAACAGAGAACGCCGGAGGCTCCGTTGGGCATATATTTTTCCATCATGGGCCGCTGGGGACTGTCTTTCAAACCGGGATAGTTGACCCATGCGACCTTTTCGTGTTTCTGCAGATGTTCCGCCAGTTTGAGGGCGTTGGAACTGTGACGTTCCATGCGCAGATGCAGTGTTTCCAGCCCGATATTGGTGAGCATGGCATTCATGGGAGCCATGGGAACGCCGAGGTCACGGATGAACTGCGCACGCATTTTCACCGAGTAGGGACAGGCGGCGAAGTTGTCCGTATAGACCAGTCCGTGATAGGAGGGGTCGGGGTTGCAGAGTTCGGGGAACTTGCCGTTCTTCCAGTTGAAATCACCTTTTTCGATGATGATGCCGCCGACTGCCAGCGCATGACCGTCGGAATATTTGGTCGTGGAGTGGGTCACGATGTCCGCTCCGAATTCAAAGGGACGGCACAGCACCGGGGTCGGGAACGTATTGTCCACGATCAGCGGCACGCCGTTTTCGTGGGCAATGGCGGCGAAGCGTTCGATGTCCAGCATGATAAGTGCGGGGTTTGCCAGCGTTTCACCGAAAAGAGCCTTGGTGTTGGGGCGGAAGGCTTTGCGCACAGTGTCACTATCCGCATCGGGCTGGACGAAAGTCACTTCAACGCCGAATTTCTTGAGGGTGTTGGTCAGAAGAGAGACCGTTCCCCCGTAAAGGCTGGAGACCGCCACGACGTGATCGCCGGAACGGGCGATATTCATGATCGCAAGCGTGTTTGCCGTCTGTCCGGCACTGGTGGCGACAGCGGCGACACCGCCTTCGAGAGCCGCCATTTTCTTTTCCAGCACATCGACGGTGGGGTTGGCGAGACGGGTGTAGAAGAAACCCTCCCGTTTCAGGTCGAAGAGGTCTGCCACACTCTGGGCATCGTCATAGCGGAACGTGGTACTCTGCACCAGCGGAGTTACGCGGGGGCCGCCGTTTTCGGGATCATAGCCGCTCTGTACGGCAAGTGTTTCGATTTTCCAATTATCGTTCATGATATTCCTCCTTAAATAAAAAATGTCATTTATGAAATATACTTGCAAAAATGAAATTTGCAAGGGTAAAACAGTTGCTTTTTTGCGAAAGTGGGTGTATATTATATACGCGATTTGTTTTGAAATACGATTGGAGAAATCAGATGAATGCCGTTTTGGAACAGGAAGTTACAGTATTGAGCGAGATGGGTCTGCACACCCGTCCCGCCGCTCAGCTTGCCAAAATGGCGACTGCTTTCAACGCTACGATTTTTCTCTCCCGCTGGGAAGACCCCGCCAGTGAAACCGAATGCAGCAGTATTCTCGGCTTGCTCATGCTCGCCGCTCCGCGCGGCGCAAAACTGAGGGTCAAGGCGATCGGGGCGGATGCGGAAAATGCCATCCGGCACGTGGCAGAATATTTTGCCGCCGGGTTCGGCGACGAGCGGGAATAACAGCAAGGATAACGCACATGAAAACTGCGATGAAGACGATACAGGCGATTGCCGTGTCTCCCGGTATTGCGATCGGGCGGGTCATGCAAGTTCGCGGCAACAGCCGTTTTCAGGAACCCGAACTTGTCCGCATCCTGCCGGAAGATGCCGAAAAAGAGGTCGGCCGTTTCCATACCGCCATCGCCAATGCGAAAAGTCAACTCGCCGAACTCCAAAAAGAGGTGCGGCAGAAACTCAATACCACCGGTGCCGATATTTTTGAAGCACATCTGCTGCTGCTCGAAGACAAGACCCTGACCGCCGAAGTGGAAAAAGGGATACGCTCCGGACTTTACGCGTCAGAATACGCCGTATTTCTCGCCGTGGAAAAATTCGCTGCCGTTTTCGGGGCGATGAAAGATGAATATCTGCGGGAACGTGCTACCGACATCCGCGATGTCGCCTCCCGTATCATGGATTGCCTCGGCAATATCCGGCGGGAAGGCATCTCCATCGAAGACCGCCGCATCATCATCGCCAACAATCTCACCCCCTCCGAAACGGCAAAGCTGAACCCCAAAAATGTACTCGGTTTCGCGTCGGAAACAGGCAGTATCACCAGTCATACCGCCATTATCGCCCGTTCGATGCAGCTCCCCGCCGTCGTCGGCATCCCCGCCGAACTGACGGAGACCCTCACCGCCGATGACAAAGTCATTATCGACGGTTACAGCGGCAAACTGATCATCAATCCCGATGAGCGCACCGAAGAGGCGTACCGCCTCCGTTCCAGAGCGGCGGGCAAACTGCTCAGTCAACTTGCACAGGAAAAAAGTCTGCGCAGTGAAACGACGGACGGCTTCTGCTGTCAGCTCGCCGTCAATCTGGACTCCATGGAGAAACTCGATGAAGTCGAACGCTCCGGTGCCGACGGCATCGGACTTTTCCGCACGGAATTTCTCTTTATGAACCGTAACGGACTGCCCGATGAAGAAGAGCAGCTCGGTATCTATAAAAAACTGCTCGTCGCCAACGGCGACGCGCCGGTGATCGTCCGTACACTCGATGTGGGCGGCGACAAATTCGACAGCGTGATCTACCGCAACAACGAACAGAACCCGTTTCTCGGCTTGCGGGGCATCCGCCTCTGTCTGCATGAACGTCAGGATCTTTTCAGGACCCAGCTGCGGGCGTTGCTCCGGGCGGGCGTATCCGGCAATCTCTACGTGATGATCCCCATGGTCAGCAGTGTCCGTGAAGTGGTGACGACCAAAGAGTTGATCGCCGAACTTCAGGAGGAACTCAAAGCCGAAGGCAGAGAGTTCATCTCGCATCTGAATTTCGGCATCATGGTCGAAACTCCTGCGGCGGCAGTCATGGCGGACAGGATCGCTCCTCTGGTGGATTTTTTCAGTATCGGCACCAACGATCTCTTGCAATACACCATGGCGATCGACCGCAGCAATGAACGGGTGGCGTATCTTTACCGCCCCAGTCACCCGGCGATCCTTGAATTGATCCGCATGACCGTTGAAGCCGCCCGGAAGAACAATATTTTCGTCAGCGTCTGCGGACAGATGGCAGCCGACCCGTTCCTCGTGCCGCTGCTGCTGGGGCTGGGTGTCGATGAATTGAGCGTGCCGCCCTCCGCAGTACCCATTATCCGGCGGACGATCCGCTCGCTGGCACTGAGCGAAGCCGAAGAGATGACCCGGCAGGCTCTGCTTTGCTCAAACGCCTCGGACTCTCTGGAACTCTCTTCACGGCTTCTGCAGAAAAGCGCGCCGGAAATCGCCGGGATGCAGATGGCAGTAACCGAATGATGCAACACAGGAAAGTGATACGATTATGAAAATGGACAAACAAGTACAAACCGTTTATCTCTCCGGACCGATTATGGACGAAGTGGAAGGGTCCGCAAGAGAGTGGCGCGAAACCGCCAAGGCTCTGCTGAAAGACCGTTTCCGCCTGCTGGACCCCATGCGGCGCAAATTCGTTGACCGTCAGGTAGACAGTGCCAACGAGATCGTGGAATTTGATCTTCAGGACGTGCGCAACTCCGACATCATTCTGGTCAACTACAACCGTGCCAGCATCGGTACGAGTATGGAAGTCTTTTACGCCGCCCACGATCAGGGCAAGTTCGTAGTGGCTTTTTCGCCGCTCGAATACAAGGATTGCAGTCCGTGGATGGCGCGTTTCTGCACCAAGATCCTGCCCACGCTGGAAGATGCGGTCGATTACATCATCACGCACTTTGACGAGTAAATCAAAAATCGGAGCAACTATGCTGAAATTCATCTACAATCTGTTTTTACCTGTCGGTTTTCTCTTTTTTCTGCCCGGAGTGATCTGGAAATACCGCAACCGCGGCGGCTGGAAAGATACGTTCCGGGAACGCTTCGCCGGATTTTCCCCGAAACGGATCGAAGAACTCAAAGCGTTTCACGGTGCCGTCTGGATCCACGCCGTCAGTGTCGGCGAAACCGTCGTGGCTCTCTCGCTGCTCAAAGAGTATCACCGTCTGCACCCTGAACGGAAGTTCATCCTCTCGACCACCACGACCACGGGACAGGAACTGGCGCGCAAACAGGAACTCCCCAATACCGCTGTGATCTTCTGCCCGCTGGACTTCCGCTGGATGGTGCGCAAGACGCTGAATATCCTCAAACCCGCCATGCTGGTCATTTTTGAAACGGAGATCTGGCCCAATCTGATCTTGGAAAGCCGCAAGCGGGATATTCCCGTTGTGCTGGTCAACGCCCGTATGTCCGACCATTCCGTGAAAGGCTACAAAAAAGCATCGTTCTTCTTCGGACCTCTGCTGGAGAAGTTCAACCTTATCTCCGCCCAGTCGGAGGGGGATGCCGCCCGTTTCAAAGACATTTCCCCCAAAGCCAATGCCGTTGTGACCGGCAATTTGAAGTTCGACCAGAAGTTGCCGGAAAATCTCCCCGCCGCCGAATTTGAAAAATATTTCGGCAGCGGCGAATATGTCGTTCTGCTCGCCGCAAGCACCCACCCCGGCGAAGAAGATCTGATCGTTGAAACATTCCGCAAACTGCAGAACGATTTCCCGCAGCTGCGGCTGGTACTGGTGCCGCGCCATGCGGAACGCGGTGCCGACCTCAGTACCATGCTGACTTCCCAGGGGGTCAGTTTCGCCCGCCGCAGCCGGATGGCGGCGGCTGAACCGCCCGTGGATGTGCTGCTCGCCGATACCACAGGTGAAATGCTCCGATTGATGAGCGGTGCCGATATCGTTATCATGGGCAAAAGTCTTGCCGGACACGATGAAGGTCACAACCTTATCGAACCGGCTCTGCTCAACAAACCCATTGTCACCGGGCATGTGCTGCGCAACTTCCGCTTTATTCTGAACGTTCTGCTTCAGGATAACGCCCTTGTCGCCGTAACTTCCGATGCAGAACTCTTCCCGCAGTTGAGCAAACTTATCTCCGATGCCGATCTGCGCAAGGAACTCGGTCAGCGGGCGGGGGACATCATCCGTCAGCACGCCGGAGCGACCGACCGCACCGTCAATTATCTGGAAGAATTGCTGAAATGAGCAAAGTTACAGCGGTCTATACTTCCGGACCGATCGGTACCCGGATGATCCGCACCGCTTTTGCCATGCTTGCCGGAACGCTCTCCATGTCCGGCTACAATCTTGCCGACACCTATTTTATCGGGCGGCTCGAAGGCTCCGCCCCGCTTGCCGCAATGGGCTTTTCCCTGCCGGTCATCATGCTGATCGGCTGTATTTTTCATGGTCTCGGCAATGGCATCATGGCGATCACTGCACAGGCTCTCGGCGGAAACAAAAAAGAGCGTGCCTCCGGATTTGTCTCTGCCGGACTTCTGCTGGTGGCGATCATCTCTGTGATCCTTGCCGTTGTGGGAATGACCACCTGCCGGGACGTATTTGTTTTCTTCGGGGCGCAGGGAGAGGCTTTGCAGCATGTGCAGTCCTACATGGATATCTGGTATTTCGGCTGTTTCAGCGCGGCACTCTCCATGGCGGGCAACAGTCTGCTGATCGGAGTCGGCGACAACAAAGCCGCCAGTTTCTCGATGATGGGCGGCATGATCATCAATGTGATTTTGGACCCCGTTTTCATCTTCGGCTGGGGCGGCATCCCGGCAATGGGCATCAAAGGGGCAGTGCTTGCCACGATCGGTTCACAGATCTGCGTAATGTGTTTCAACCTTCAGCGGCTGAACCGCAAACATCATCTGCTGCGTTTTGCTCCTATTCCGCTGAAACGTCTTCTTCCCTGCTGGGGAATGACCCTGCGTTACGGCATCCCGGCGATGCTCGGGATGCTGATGATGCCGATCGCCTCGGTGGTCATTACCAAAGTGACCGCTGTTTTCGGTGATGCGGCGGTCGCGGCAACAGCCGCCGCCGGAAGATTGGAAATGGTGGCTTTTGTCTTCCCCATGGCTCTCGGAATGACCCTGGTTCCCATGATCGGGCAGAATTACGGTGCGAAACTCTATGACCGCATCCGTGACTGTCACCGTTTCGCCATGCGTTTTGCGTTCTGTTATCTGCTGGTACTGGGTGTGCTTTACGTCGCTTTTGCGCCTCAACTGGTGCGTCTTTTTTCCACCGATGCTGAAGTATGCCGTATCATGGCGCACTGCATGTATATCATTCCGTGGGGATTTGCCGCGATCGAGATCCACCGTTACGGAACGTTTTTCTACACCGGCTGCGGCAGACCCAATGCGGCGGCGTGGCTGAATGCGCTGCGTATTCTGGGGCTGATGATCCCGCTGACGCTGCTGGCACTGGTTTTCGGTCAACTGTGGCTGGTATTTGCCGCCCGTCTTGCGGCGGATGTGATTTCAGGCTCCGTCAGTTATCTGCTTTCCAAACGGCTCATTGCACGTCTGCGGTAAATTTCAGTCGCGCATCAGAGTTGCTCCTGCGCTTGCCGTCATAATGCAGAGGATGGCAAGCCATTGAAGCCCGGTGAGATGTTCGCCCAGAAACAGCAGTCCGGACAGTGCGCCGAAGGCCGGCTGTAAACTTTGCAGAACACTGAAGGTCTTGGGGGGTATTTTTTTCAACGTCCAGAGATCCAGCGAGAAGGGCAGAAGACTTGAGAAAACCGCAACACCGAACCCCAGCAGCAGCAATTTCCAATCCAACCGGAAGAGGTCTCCGCTCAAAAGTCCGAAAGGCGTCACCAGCAGTGCCGCTACGCAGATGCCGCATGTGACGGCATCGGAATTTTTCAGCCGCTGTGTGATTTTTCCCGTTGCAACGATATAAGCCGCCCAGAGAAGTCCGGCAACAGCCGTAAGAACGATCCCGATCCAGTCCCCTCCGCCGCTGTTCCGGGGAACGATGAAGAAAATCCCCGCTCCGGCGAGGATCGCCCAGACGAAATCCGGCCATTTGCGGGAACTCAAAAGAGCCAATCCCAGCGGGCCGATAAACTCCACCGCAACGCCGACCCCCAGCGGGACCCGCTGGATGCCGTAATAGAATGTAAGGTTCATCGAACCGATGCTCAAACCGTAAAACAGGATATACATCCAGTCCTTGCGGGAAAACTGAAAGATTTTCGGGCGGTTGATCAGAAAAAGCATGATCCCCGCCAGACCGACCCGCAGCGTAACGGCTCCCGCCGGGCCGAGTACGTGAAAGAGATATTTTGCGATCGAGGCTCCCCCCTGAACACTTATCATCGAGGAAAGAGCCGTGCATACTGCCCACTTTTTATTGAATTTCATCGTTTTTCTTCTGCGTCCTGTATCTTCCGGGCGATCTGTTCTGCCGTCATGCCGTTATGTTCCCGCAGTTGTCCGATTTTTCCGTGAGGCAGAATTTCTGCGGAGTTCCAACCGAAGTGAAGCACCCGTGCCGAAACGACTCCGCAGAGCGTCTCATCCACCGCCGAAGCAAGTCCGCCGGTGCAGACGTGATCTTCAATGGTGACGATCAGACGCCCCTCGCGGGCGAAACGCAGAGCCGTCTGTCTGTCGAAAGGCGCAAGATAGCGGGTGTTGATAATGGTACAATTCATCCCAAGCAGTTTCTCCACCTTCAACGCCGTCTCCACCTCTGCGCCCGCCGCCCAGAGAACCGGGCCGGTGCCGGATTTGAAAATTTCCGCTTTGCCGTGTTCGAGCGGAGCAATGGCGCATCTGCCGCAGGAAGTCCCGCCGCGGGGATAGCGGATCACCACGGGGGCATTGAGCCCGTAGGCCTCTGCGAGCATCATTTCAAGTTCACATTCGTTTCGCGGCTCCATGACGGTCAATCCGGGCATGGCGCGCAGGAATGAAAGATCGTAGATACCGTGATGCGTCGGCCCGTCCTCCACGGCTCCCGCCCGGTCGAGGGCGAAAATCACCGGACGTTTCGCCAGAACCACATCGTGATAGATACAATCCAATGCCCGCTGCATGAAGGTCGCATAGACCGCACAAACCGGACGTCTGCCGCCCGCCGCCAGTCCGGCGGCGAAAGCCACGGCGTGTTCTTCGGCGATCCCCACATCGTAGAAGCGGTCAGGGAAACTGCGGGCAAAAGCGGTCAGCCCGGTTCCGGAGGTCATTGCCGCAGTTATGGCGCAGACCTCTTTGTGCTGTTCCGCCAGAGCGACAGCCGCCCGCCCGAATGCGGCGGAAAAGGAGTCTTTTGCAGATGACGGCGTCTCCCCCGTAAGCGGGTCGAACCCCGAAACACCGTGGAACTTCACCGGATCTTTCACGGCAAAATCACAGCCGTGCCCCTTCTGCGTGATCACATGGATAAAAAGCGGTCCTTCCAGATGTTTGATTTTTGAGAAACTTTTTATCAATCCGGGCAGATCGTTGCCGTCCAGCGGACCGATGTAACGGAGCCCGAGCTGTTCAAAGAAACTCCCGGGCAGCAGCAGTCCCTTGAGAAGATCCTCCCAGCGGCGGATCAGACGGTGGATCAATTCGTGCTTCGGCAGAATACGGATCGCACGCTTTGCAGTCACTTTCAGACGGTTGTAGAACCCGCCGGAGATCACCGCATTGAGATAGCGGGGGATACTGCCCACATTCCGCGAAATGGACATCTTGTTGTCGTTCAGAATAACGATGAGGTTTTTTCCGCAGCTCTTGGCGTTGTTCAACCCTTCCAGCGAAATGCCGCAGTTGAGAGAGCCGTCCCCCGTAACGGCAATGACTTTGCAGTTGCGGTCGGTTTGCGCCAGCCCCAACGCCGTGGAGATCGCAGTTCCGGCATGTCCGCAGACAGCAGGGTCGAATTGCGGATCTTCTGCGGGAGTCGGGAAACCGGCGCAGCCGTCCATTTCCCGGAGTTTCTCAAAACGCTCTTTGCGTCCAGTCAGCAGTTTGTGGACATACGCCTGATGCCCCACATCGAAAATCAGTTTATCCTGCGGCGTATCGAAAACGTAGTGCAATGCAAGGATCAGATCCGCCGCGCCCAGACTGGAGGCGAGATGCCCCCCCTGACGGCTGACGACGTTCAGGATATGCTGCCGCAGTTCTTCCGCCAGCGGCGGCAGTTCTTCCGGCGGCAGTTTCCGCAAATCCTCAACGGATGTTATTTTTTCCAAAATCATTTGAGTTCCCCGTCCAATTTTACCGTCTGGCTCCGCCGGGCGGAACGAAACGCAGTTCCGTGCAGGGCGGCCCCTCCCGCCGGGAGTTGATCTGCTGCAGAAAAATATCCGCCGAGGGCGAGAGTTCCCGCAAAAGCAGGACATGACGCACTTCCACATAGAGGACCCGGTTCTGAACCTTCACCGGTCTGGTCATATTGGCAAAATCTCCGCCGATGAGTTCACTCCAGCGGGTGTCGATGTCGATGAACATGCCGGAGTCTTCATCTGCCAGTTCTGCACAAATATCGGGGATGAGGGCATTTATATCGACGGGCTGCCCGGTGTGTGCCGCCATCTCCTGACGGGCACGGGTCTCACCGAACCAGCCTTTCAGAAGGTTGTACCGTTCCTCCCGGTGGCGGATCAGGCGGCGGTAGTCTCTTTCGTTCAGTTTTTCGGGAAATTTCTTCCGGAACCCGGTAAAATGTTCCCCCAGTTTGTTGAATTCTGAAAGAGCCAAGACACAATCCTCCCCTGAAAGCCGCTTTATATATTGACGTTGATGCCGACAAGCATAACAGGAAAGAGCAATGTATGCAGAACCAGTTTCCCCGGCGCAATACACCCTTTTATCATCTTGATACACCCCGGTTTCAGTCCTCCCCAGGGGCCGAGAAAGATCGCCTGCCCCATACCCAGCGGCAGATAAAGGATCTCCACGACATCTTTCCCCATTTTAAGAAGGCACTTCCCGCCGTTGGCAAGTCCGCGGATGATATACGGAGCGGCAACCTTTGCCGCTTTGATGGCAATGGGCGCAAGAATGGCGATCGTCACCGGGTCGATGGCCTCCGCCTGCGGGGCGGGCCAAAGCACCAGAAACGCCAGAGACAAAAGTGTAATTTTCCAAAATCTTTTCATAATAAAGAAAAATATACTCTGTCACAGATGATTTTGCAAATTTTTCTGCAAAAATATTCCAAAAAAACATCCGGAGAGGTGATTTTCGGGAATTTTCAGGGAAACGGAACGTTTTACCGCTTGTAAAGAGGCGGATTTTCGAGTATATTATTTCCCGGGAAATGAAACTTTGCCCCGTTTCCGGGCAGCCATCAGAGGAATTTTTATGTATAACGCTATTATTTGCCGCTATCACGAGATCGCCACCAAAGGGCATAACCGCAATATGTTTGAACGCTGTCTCGTGGATAATATCCGTCACCAGACCAAAGCAGTCGCCCCCTGTAAGGTACAGCGGGTGAGAGGAAGGGTCTGGCTGGAGCCGAAAGAAGAACGGGATTTCACCCCCGGAGAGGTCGCCGGACTCTGCACCCAACTGAAAAAGGTGTTCGGACTTGAAACTTTTTCGCCCGTCGTAAAACTGCCGGTCGATATGGATGCCATCCGTGAAGCCGCCGTAAAAATGGCTCCCGAAGCACTGAAACCCTATCTGGAGGAAAAGGAGCGCATCACATTCCGCATCCGCGCCCGCCGCAGCAACAAACGTTTTCCGCTGCGCAGTCAGGAGGTCGAGATCGATCTGCTCTCCGCCATCGACCGTGCGACCGGCGGCGGTCATCTGCAGCTGGATCTGGACAACGCCGAAGTGACCCTCGGCTGTGAGATACGGGATGAATTTTCTGTTCTTTTCTGGGAACAGTATCAGGCTCCGGGCGGTCTTCCGGTCGGCAGCAACCCCAAGGTGCTGACCATGCTTTCCGGAGGGATCGACTCTCCGGTTGCCGCCTATATGGTGATGAAACGGGGCTGTGCGACCGATTATCTGACGTTCCACAGTTCGCCCTATACGCCGCCGGAGACGGTGGATAAAGTCCGGGGGATTGCCGAACACATCAACTCCTATCAGACCAAAGGCACGCTCTACGCCGCCAACCTTGCTCCTCTGCAGAAACTCATCCGCGACTGCTGCGGCGAGCGTTTCCGTACCGTTCTCTACCGCCGCGCCATGTTCCGCATCGCCCAGATGCACGCCGAAAAGTGCGGCTGCCGCGCCATTGTCACCGGGGAAGCGGTCGGTCAGGTGGCAAGTCAGACGCTGGTCAATATGAATACCATCAACCGTTCGATCGACATGCTGGTACTGCGTCCGCTGGTCGGTGCCGATAAACTTGAAACGATCCGCATCGCCGAAGAGATCGGTACTTTTGAAATGTCCAGCGTACAGGTTCCGGACAGTTGTACCGTTTTCGCCCCCTCCTCCCCCTCAACGGCAGTTCCGGTCGGACTGGCGGAGGCGGAAGAACTCAAAATTCCGGACTACGCTCTGGAAATCGAAAAAATCGTCGAAAACATTGAAAAAATCATATAAACAAGGAAATTTTCTATGAACATCACCGAATTGCAGGAAAAATTCAACAGTGACAAAATCCGTGTTTTTGAAGGCAAAGGCGGTCTGACTTTTATCGGAGTCAAAACGCCGCTCGCTGAAGCCCTCCTGACGACCCAGGGCGGACAGATCATGGAGTTCACCCCCGCCGGAGAAAAACCGGTGCTGTGGACAAGTGACAGTTCATGGTATGCCAGCGACAAACCGCTCCGCGGCGGTATGCCGGTCTGCTGGCCGTGGTTCGGACCGCATCCGGATGCCTCCAAACCCGCACACGGTTTCGCCCGTTCCACGCCGTGGGAAGTCAAAAGCATCGAAGAGGCCGCCGACGGCACGATGAAAGTGACCTTCTTTCTGGATGAAACGCTGGTCTCCTGCGGCTGCGGCAAGCCGTTTCTGCTGGAAATCACCTACACGATCGGCAAAAGCCTGACGGCGGATCTTACCACTTCAAATACCGCCGATGTCCCCGTTGAGATCGCCACGGCTCTGCACACCTATTTCTGCGTGAGCGACATCGAAAAAGTCACCGTCAGCGGTCTGGAGGGTGCCGTTTACGACAACCGCGTCGTCGGCAAAGAAGAAAACGGTCTCACCCAGCAGGGCGATGTTACTTTCGGCATCGAAGTCGATCGTATTTATTACGACAGCAATGCCGTTGTCATCAACGACCCCGGCATGAACCGCCGCATCCGGGTCGGCAAGGCGAACAGCCGCACCACGATCGTCTGGAACCCGTGGATCGAAAAGGCGAAAAAAATGCCCGATTTCGGCAACGAAGATTATCACGGCATGCTCTGTGTCGAAGCCGCCAACGCCCTGACGGATAAAGTGACCATTCCGGCGGGCGGAAAACATACGCTTTCGCAGTATATCGAACTGATATGATGCACTTCTCCGGCAGAATTCTGACCCTCGCAGCGGCAGTGCTGATTGCCGCCGCCGGTTGTGCGCGTCTGCCGGAAACACCCTCCGCAGCAGAGAAGTTCCCGCTTCAGGAGGCGATGAGACGCGCCGGAAAAAAACATCTGGAAGTCAACGCCTTTTCTGCGGTACAGCAGCGGGCGGGGGAGTTCCGCAGCCGGGAGCGGCGGCTCTATCTGACCGAATTACTGCGGGAGGAAAACAGTTCCGCCGTATCTCCTGCGATCATTGCCGCCCAACTGGAAGATGCCATCGGCAGCAACCATCTGCTGAACAGTGCGGCTCCGTCTGCCGATCTGGTGAAGATCCAGAGTGTCCGCAGCGGTCAATTACTGGATCTTGCCGTCGCCTCTGCCGCCGTCCGCCTCGGAGCGGCTCTGCGGCTTTACGAACTTGGCATCGCAGAGGCCCGTCAGGAACTTTACGACAGCGAAATGGAGCTGCGCAACCTCACAGGGGCAACTCCCTCTGAACTCGCCCGTCTGGATCTGAGCAAACTGCCCAAACCCTATTTGCTGAAAACAGATTTGATAAAACTTCAGCAGTTTGCCGCTTTCAACCGTCCGGAGTCGGCGGGTACGGTCATCTATCCGGAACTGCCGGATGACATACGGGCGTTTTACAGAAACGACCGGAAGTTTCTGCTGATCTACACGGCGGCACTCTGTGATTTCTATACCGATTTGAGTTTCCGGCGGGCGGAAAATGATGCGCTGTGCCGCCGGACAGTGCGGCTCGCAAATGCGGCAGGAATTGCTTTTCAAATCGAAGAAGATGTGAAACATCTCAAACAACTCTACGATGCCTGCCGTCTGGAGGAGCTGAAACTTCAGCTGAATAAACACCCGTCTGTCGAATTACAGGCAAAGGTGATCCGTCTGACCGCCAAGTGGCATCTGGCGTGGCTGAAACTACGTACCGATCTGGGCGTGACCGATTTCGATCTGCCGCTGCCGGAGTTTCCCGAACAGACTCCGCCCGAACTGACCGCCGAAACTGCCCTGCTTTTTGAAGTCCTGAAAAAGAAGACCTTAAAGTAAACGGCATCGGAACGATTTCCGGTGATTTCCCAATATTCCTATGGAGATTTGCCGATACTCCTTTATATTGATTTTACGCAGCAGGAAACAGCCTGCGGTAAAAACAATGGAGGAAATTATGTCAGACTTCACCGAATCAAAAACGTACGCCAACCTCGCCTATGCCTTCGCCGGAGAATCCCAGGCACGCAACAAGTATACCTATTTTGCCGGTGCCGCCCGCAAAGAGGGATACGAACAGATCGCCGCGCTCTTTCTGGAAACGGCGGAAAATGAAAAAGAACACGCCAAACTCTGGTTCAAAGCCATGGGATTGCTCAACGGTACCGCAGAAAATCTGGCGGCAGCCGCGGCCGGAGAACACGAAGAGTGGACACAGATGTACCGCACCTTTTCCGAAGAGGCCGCCCAAGAGGGTTATCACGAATTATCCCGTCAGTTCGCCCGGGTCGCAGAGGTGGAAAAACATCACGAAAAACGCTACCGCAAACTGCTGGAAAATATCGAAACCGGCGAAGTCTGGGTACGCACCGGTCCCCACCGCTGGCAGTGCCGGAACTGCGGATATATTTACATCGGCGAAAAAGCCCCTGAAATCTGTCCGACCTGCGAGCATCCGAAGGCATTTTTTGAACTGGAAGCAGAGAATTATTGAGAGGTGCTGTATGAATTTCCAACAAAAACATCTGCCGGAAAATATCCGTTTTCTGAATTCCAGCCCGACGCTTTCCGAAAAAACCGTTCCCCGGCAACTGCTCAATTCGCACATGATGCCGGCGGAACGGCTGGGAGTGCTGATCGTTTCCAAGGGGCGTCTCCGTTTCATCTGGGAAGATACCGGAGAGATCATCGACGTCATCCCCGGCTATCCGGTCATCATCGAGGCGGAAAGACTGCATCATCTGGAACTGTGCGGACCGGTTTCCTTCTGCGTGAAATTCTATGAGTTTCACGATGACCCGATTTCTGCCGGAAAATAATATCCGGTATTTGAAAAATTCTTCCGGAGATGATATATTATGCCAAACAATATTCAACGGAGGAATTTTTTTATGAAAATTACAGATGATATTCTTTATATCGGCGTGAACGATCACGAAGTCGATCTCTTTGAAGGACAGTATGTTGTGCCGAACGGCATGGCTTACAACTCCTATGTCATCATGGATGAAAAGATCGCCGTTATGGATACGGTCGATGCCCGTTTCGGCGGAGAGTGGCTGAAAAATCTTGAGAATGTACTCAACGGCCGCAAACCCGATTATCTGATCGTTCAGCACATGGAGCCGGATCACTCCGCCAATACGGCGAAGTTCCTCGAAGTCTATCCGGAGGCGAAAGTCGTTGCCTCCCAAAAGGCTTTTACCATGATGCAGAACTTTTTCGGCAGTGATTACGCCGACCGCCGCGTGGTCGTCGGTGAGGGAGATCCCCTTGCCCTCGGCAAACACACGCTGGCATTCGTGACGGCACCGATGGTTCACTGGCCCGAAGTCATCGTGACTTACGACACCTGCGACAAAGTGCTTTTCTCCGCCGACGGTTTCGGCAAATTCGGCGCGCTGGATGCCGACGAAGACTGGGCGTGCGAAGCCCGCCGCTACTTTATCGGTATTGTCGGGAAATACGGTTTTCAGGTTCAGAACCTGTTGAAGAAGGCCGCCGGACTGGATATTCAGATCATCTGTCCGCTGCACGGCCCTGTTCTTACTGAAAATCTCGGCTACTACATCGGTCTGTACGACACCTGGAGTTCTTACAGCGTTGAAAGCGAAGGGGTCGTCATTGCCTACACCTCTGTTTACGGAAACACGAAAAAAGCCGTGGAACTTCTGGCGGAGAAACTGAAAGCCAACGACTGCCCCAAAGTGGTCGTGACCGACCTCGCCCGTGATGATATGGCGGAAGCCGTCGAAGATGCTTTCCGTTACGGCAAACTGGTGCTTGCCACAACGACCTACAACGGGGATGTTTTTCCTTTCATGCAGACCTTCATCCACGCTCTTCTGGAGCGCAACTACCAGAACCGCACGATCGCCTTCATTGAAAACGGCAGTTGGACGCCCATCGCCGCGAAGATCATGCGCAGCATGTTTGCCAACAGCAAGAACATCACGTTTGCGGAGAATACCGTAACGGTCATGTCCGCTCTGGACGATAAGAGCAGAGCGCAGATCGACGCTCTCGCCGCAGAGTTGAAGTAAAACTGCGAAAACAGACCGCGGAGTTCGGGAGAACGTTTCTGACCATGCAGATGCAATCTATTCAAGATCAGGTATTTTTGTTTAATTGCTTCATGGGAAAAATCTTGTCCTCCATGTCTCCGCTGGTTCTTGATGACCTGATTATAAAAATTGCAGTTGTACACGATTTGGAACATCGTGTCTCAACACCGGTGCCGGAACATGAACACCCCATGTATGAACTGGCGTGGCTCCGCTTCGGCTCCATGATATACGAAATCGACAATGTCCGGGTGGAAAATACCGTAGACAATCTTCAGATGGTCTTGATCCCGCCAACCACGCTTCATCGCCGCTTTTCGGTAGAGCCGCTCTCGGTTATCCGCTCGATAGAACTGCAATTTCAAGCAAATTCTCCCGCCGGGATCCACCGGTTGGCGGCTCTGCCGGAACTGATCAAAAAAAAAGGATTTGTTCTGCAACCCTCCGAAACGGTCCGTGTGTTGTTGAAGCAATTGGATATCTGTGTGGAAAACGGCACATTTGTCGATCAGAAATTGGCAGAAAATTTACTCTGTTGTATTCTGCTGAATCTGTTTCGTGATTTTTTCATTTCTCCGGCAGAACCGGAGAAACTCTGGAATCCGCAGTTAACATCCCGTCAGGAGTTGGTCAAATATATTCAAATGCTGCTGGAAGACCGGATCAACGGTATCACCGGCACGCGGGATTTTATCACCCTTGCCGGAGTCGGGGAACGGCAGTTCAACCGAATTTTTAAGGCAGAAACGGGAATGAGTTTTCACAATTACCTGATCGCTCGCAGGTTAGCTCATGCGGAACACATGCTGCGGCAGGGAACTTCTGTAAATGATGTTGCCGCGGCATTGGGATTTTGTTCTGCCAGTTATTTTATCTCTTTTTTCCGGAAACACCGGGGAATGACTCCGGCAAATTTTTATAAAATGTTGTGTACGAAAGAGAACTGATTTTTGCCGTAGTTCTCCGGGATATACCGTTTATTCAACATCCGATAAAATTCGATCCGCTTTCGTATAGGATCTGAAAATGTCTTAAAAGCAATATTTAATGTCCTGTTTTTACTATTTACAGTAATTGCGTTCTCTGTTTTTTGCAGTATATTAACGGTATTGACAGAAGAAAGATGTTCTTTTCAAATCCATTTAATTCAGGAGGACACAATGAACAAAACAAAAAAATCCCGTTTGAATTCAGTTGAAAGGCATCCGTTTTTATCGCAATCGACACCATTTACGCTTATCGAACCAACACCGTTTTTGTGTGATTTTGCGAAAAAAGCAATTACAGTTTTTGCGGATGCAAAAAATGTAATTACCCGAAAGTTTTTGGAAAGGATAGAGGGGGTTCGGGGGAGAAAGGGAGAACCTTTTTCCAAAAAGGTTTCCCTTTCTCTCCCGACTCCATTTACCCTTATCGAACTTTTGGTGGTAATTGCAATCATTGCAATTCTCGCTGCCATGCTCCTGCCTGCATTAAATCAGGCCCGGGCAAAAGCAAGGACAATAGCCTGTGCCAACAACTTGAAACAAATCGGCATCGGCTTTTCCATGTATGTTATGGAAAACAGAGAGATCCTGCCTGTTGCCACATGGCTGGAGGATGGCACAAAAAGCCGTACGTGGCAGGATTTGCTTTATTTGGGCGGACATCTTCCGGAACCGCAAACCATCCGGGATAAGAACAATGTCAATCCCCGCATCCCGTATTCCGGGATCTGGGTTTGTCCGGCTTCTTATATCGGGAAAGCGGCGGATGTGACTGCTAAAATTCAGGACTCCATCTCTTACGGCTGCAATTCAGACCGGATGATTATTCCGATGCCCGGTGTTCTCGGAGGTGGGGCGTATCCCCGTGGAGCGAAAACTCTGCCGATCAGACTTACGCGCATTGACAATCCGTCTCAACGCGTTGCGGTATTGGATTCCGAAGTACAAAGTTCTGCCGGAGTTATTTCAAAATTCGGTGTTTCTCTGGTTCGCAGTCCGAAGGCCAAGGATTGGCTCTCCGTTTTCAACATCGGTATCGGCAGTCCCCGTCATGGAAAAGATTTGAATTTAATGATGGCGGATGGTCGTGTGGAAGCACGGCGTTATGTTGACGTCTACAACAATGTGGATGACGTCTGGGGAGAAAGTTGGTGGGGAAAATTCGTACAAACATTATAAGGACTCTGACATTTTATGAAAAAATATTTTTGTTTTCTTTTGTTTCTACTGTCGGCGTCTTTGCTGTGTGCCAATGAGGCATACCCGCCTGAAATCGCCGCATGGCAGGAGAATGATTTCAACAACCAGCGCAAAGCGGCTGCGGAATTGGTCCGCAACTTCCGGAATGCGGTGGCTTCCGGAGCAAAAAAATTTATTATTCCTTCCGGAGATTACCGCTTTGACGGAGAAATGGTCAAAAATTTTTACCTGCACGACCTTCAGGATATGGAAATTGATGCAGCGGGTGCAACATTCTGGGTGGACGGCAGAAAAAGATACGACTGTGTTGTAATGAGAAGATGCAGAAATATCAAACTTTCCAATTTGACCATAGATACTTATCCGTTAAGTTATTCGCAGGGGAAAGTCACGCATATCGACCCGGCAGAGAAAAGTTTGACCATCCGGATCTCACCGGGTTTCCCGGAACCGCAGCTGCCGCTGTGGATGAGCCGCCCCGGACACATAAAAGCGATCTTTTTTGATCCGGTAAAAGACAGAATGAGACCGACCCGTCTGGATTGGGTTTCCCAGTTGGAAAAAGCGGGCCCCGGCAAATACAAGGTCAAAGTTCGCAACAACAGTCCATTTCTGCCGGAAGGCATCGTCAAAGTCAATGATATAATGGTTTTACCTTACCGGGGTTCCCGTATGGGAGTTGCCCTGTTCGATTGTGAAGCGATCAAACAGGAAAATGTGACGATCTACGGGAGCGGACAGATGGCGTTTACTGAAGAGGGCGGCAAAGGAGGAAATCACTATAAAAACTGTAAAGTCATCCGCCGCCCGGGAACCAACCGGAAGATTATTTGCTCCGCAGATATTTTCCATTCGATGAAAATGGAAAAAGGCCCCTGCATCGAAAATTGTGAATTTGCATGGGCGTGTGATGATATTATCAATATTCACGGTTTCTTCTCATTGGTCGTCCGGCAAACAGCTCCGGATGAAATCCTTGCGGCTTCTCTGATCATGCCGGAGCAATTCTCCGGTCAGCAGATATCCTTTTACCGTTTTGGTTCTCTGTCTTCCAAAGGCGGGGCAAAGGTGGTAAAGGCAGAGTTGATAACAGATGCTGCACTCCGGAAAGATGCCGCACAACTCCCGGATGAAATGAAAAAGCAGGGGATGAGAAGTGCCGGTTTCTACGGACGGGATTTTTTTCTCTACCGCCTGAAATTCGACCGGAATATCAACGTGGAGCGATATGATCTTGTTGAAAATTATCAATCATCCGGCAATGGAGCAAAACTGGTGAATAACTATTTTCACGACGCCTTTGCCCGGGGAATTCTCTGCCGCGGGGATGGGGCCGTGATCGAAAATAACCGCATAGAACGAGTGCTGCTTTCAGGAATTTCCATGGCCAGCGAGAATTACTTTCTCGAAGGACTTGGCCCCCGGAATGCCGCTATCCGCAACAATACTCTCCGCGAGGTTTGTATCGGCATGCAGGGGCGTACCCATCATTTGGAAGGTGCAGCGATCCTGATCTATGCCGCCGCGGCAGACTGGCATGCGGCATGCAATGTTCAATTAAGTAAAAATATCGTTATCGAAAACAACCGTATTCTGACAGCCGGAACATTCGGCATCTTTCTTGCCAATACCGATGGAGGAAAAATCCGGAATAATACCATAGACAAAGTTTTTTATGAACCTTTGCCGCGGGAAACCAATGCGCAGATCCGCAAAAATGCGGCAGCCGTTTACCTTTGTCAATCCGTCAATATTGAAGTTGATGGAAACCGGATCACCGATCCCGGTCCGGACGTAAAGAAAATATTCTTCTACGGTCCCGGAGTGCAGGGGTGCGGTCCCCAAAAATAAAAAAGAAGGAGTTTCCAACTATGCCGCTTGATTTTTACGATCCCCAAGTATCCTTTTACCCGATTTATTCCCCCAGAACCGGAGAACTTCCCTTTTTGCGATATAATCACGATGTGGATATTATCCGTTTCAAAGGAATTTTTTTCGCACTGTGGAACGCCAATGAAACTCCGGCAGAAGGGGTGCCGGGACAATATAATTATCTGTCATGGTCAAAGGATTTCATCACCTGGAGCAAACCGAACAAGCCTTTTACCGCCTCGGGCGGCTGTATCAATCCGGTGGAAACGGACAATCAGTGGCAGCCGTCTCTGATCAACTGGAATGATGAGATCCTTTTTTGTGCCTGGTGCGATTACAAGTCGGATCGTACCTTTGTCGCCAGTTCGGAAGATGGATTTCATTGGAAGAATACCGAAGTTCCCTCTGCCCCGCCGGAATTGGCGGGCAAGGTTACGGCATTTCCCAGCAACCACGGCTTGCTGTTGAAAGACGGCACCATGCTCTTTCCGGCAAGTCTTCCCGATTGTGACGGCAATTTTATTGTGGGAAATACCCGCTATGCCGCCGCATTGATCAGTACGGATAAAGGAAAAAACTGGAACTGGGGCAACCCCGTCATTGCTGAAAGTTGGAACATATATGACGGCCCGGCATCACAACATCCGGATACCCCGGCACCAACGATTTGGGAACCGATGATTTACGAGGAGAACGACGGGGTGCTGGGGATGTTGATACGCAACTCTTCATCGCAGGACGATCCGGAACTTGATCCCCTGATGAAGCCGCATTGGATGCTGCTGTATGCCAGCAGTTCAGACGGCGGCCGTTCATGGACAAAATGCCGTCCGGTCGAAGTCGATACCATTATCAGCAGAAATTTCTCCACCGTACTGCCGGAAGCGGATCACGCTTTATTGATGATCATGAACGATTGGATCGTCAATACCCCGGCTCGAATTGACGGTGACCGTTTCAACCTGGCATTTTTTGTTTCCCCCTCCGGTGACCCGGATCTTCTTCTGCCGGGGCCGCTCGTACAACCGCCGGCCGGCAGAGCATTTTACCCGAATGGTTTTGCTGAAGACGGGAAACTGTATCTGGCATATACTTACCCGAATTCCATTATGGGAACAGTGGTGGAGAGTTTGCCGGATTTCAGCAAACCGTTTCTGATGAAACGGGCAGGAAGAACCGGGCTTGTGTTCGACGAAGAAAACAATATCATCCGTTTGGGACACCGGTGGTCAACTTTATGCGTTGTTCTGACACGAAAACAGACACAGGCGGAAGCTGTGACACTCTCCGGAACATTTGAACTGTTCTATCGCAGAGAAGAAAGATTTCCACTGCTTACAGTGGGCGGAAAAACCCGCAATGGCGGTGTGTTGGCAACAGCATGGGATGCCGAAACGGCAGAAGATATTTTGATCTGGCTGGATTTTGACGGCAGTTCCGAAAAACTTGCTGCCGTAAAAATGCGGAAAAAATTTAATATTTCCGTTACTTTGACCCGGAATAACCTGACGATTTTCCTTGATGGCGGCAAGGTGATGGACCGCCATGGCGAATATTTACGCAAGTTCGCTTTCGGCGGGCTTTATGAGACGCCGGAATATCCCACCGGACGGGCGATGACACAGGAAATCAGAATATTCACAGATACGATCCAGATAACCGTATAATCAACGAAAAGGAGTTCACACAATGTTAAAACGATCCACTATCAATCAAAGCATCCGGATTGCTCTGGAAATTTTCAAACGCAATCAACTGCATCTGCCCGCATTCGCCTTTTGGAGTACCGCCCAATGGGATCAACGGGGACACGATGCTGACGAAATCCGCGATTGTATGCTCGGTTGGGATGTGACGGACTTCGGCTGGGGTGATTTTGAGCATATCGGCAGAACTCTTTTCACATTGCGCAACGGAAAACATCATGATGCGCGCTATCCGAAAAGTTATGCGGAAAAATTGATCCTTGACCCGGAGGGACAACGTGCCCCGGCTCATTTTCACCGGAGTAAACGGGAAGATATCATCAATCGGGGAACCGGTTTTATTGTGTTGGAACTTACTGCTTCTGATCCGGAAGGAAATCCGGCAGGAGGTTCTCTGCAAGTGGCGATCGACGGCGTCTCCCGCACGATCCGTTCCGGCAGCAGGGTGCAGCTTTCGCCGGGCGAGAGTATCTGTCTTGCCCCCGGTACGATACATCAATTCTGGGGAGAGGGTGGAAACGGTATTGTTATCGACGGCATCCGTTACGGGGTTTCCGGCGAGGTTTCCAGTGTTTGTGATGACCGCTCCGATAATGTTTTTATCGGTGGCGGAAATCGTTTCCCGGAGTTGCTGGAAGATGAAGAAAGGGCCTTCTATCTGTGCCAGGAATATCCGGCTGCCGCAGAGTTGAAGTAACGAATACTGCCCCCCCCGCAAAAGATTGCGATATCTCTGTCTTTTGCATAAATTTTCAGTTGGTATCGAAAATTTTTGGAAAATGGGGTGTGGGGAAAGAACCTTTTTTCAAAGGCTCTGTACGAAACGTTGACTGATTTTCACAGGGACTTCGGAGGCGGGGCAGACGTTCGGCCGCCGTTCGCTCAACGCCCCGATAAAATACGCTTCGCACGGATTTTTTAAGCCCACAGAGGCTTCGGGATGCTCCGTACGCTCAACGCCCCGGAGGCTCGAGAACCCCGGAGGCTCGAGAGCCCCGGAGGGGCGACAGCCGACCACTACCGAGGCCGACGTTCGGCCGACGTACGCTCAACGCCCCGATAAAATACGCTTCGCTTTTTTATCGGGGCATCGCTCCCGGCGAGAGGTATTGCCTCTGCGAGGCAATGTTGACGCTGCGCTGATATTTTCGCCGCCATTTTAAGGCGGCGACCAGCGTTCCGCCGCTGGATCACGTCCGGGTACGACCCGGAGCGGGGTACGCGCTGCGCGCGGAATTTTTTTATCCGACGTTCGGCCGTTCGGTTGTTCGGCCGCGGAGGTTTTGCGGCGGGCAGTTGAACCGCTTTTTGAAGATACGGTAAAAGACAGAATAATCGTTCCAGCCACAGCGGGCTGAGACTTCTTTGACCGACAGATGGGTGCGCAAAAGCAGACTGACCGCCATCTTCAAACGGGTGCGGATGATGTATTCGTGGAGCGGAATACCTGTTTCTTCCCTGAAAATACGGCTCAGATGTTCCCGCGTGACTTTGAAGCGCGCCGCGATTTTTTCCACCTGAAGTTCCGCCGCCGGGTCCGCTGTTATAAGGCTCTGGATCTCACCAATCATCACACTGCGGGCAGATGATTTGTTCTTTTCCGATACCGGACGGCAGAGTATTTCCAGAATATGATAGATCAACTGCGCCCCCTCCAGCGGCGAAAGCTGCTGGATCTCGCCGCTGTACTTCTTATAATCCTTCAGGAGAGAGATCAATTCAGAATTCGGTTCAAGGTCGAAAAGATACCCGTAGTTGCGGTTGATCTCTGCAACCAGTTCTTCACTGTTGCCGCCGTAAAAGGCGATCCAGATAAAATTCCAGACCTCCCTGCCGTTGTGCGGATAGTAGTAACAGATGTCCGGGTCGTTGTGATTGTGCAGAAAAGCACGTCCGCGCGGCAGCGGAAAGTCCTCTCCGGCAATGCGTATGCCGCCGGAGCCGCCAAGCGTGATGACAAGCTGGGAACCTCCTTCGTGACGGAGATGACCGTCCATGCGGTACGCCGGGGTATTTTGGACCTCCTCCACCACCAGTTCCGGCTGCGGCAGCGACGAAAACGGGCGGTGTACTGAAAAATGGGTTTGCCATACCCGGACTTTACTGTGATCTGTACTCATAAAAACCTCCGCAGATAACATAGCACAGCAAACGTAATTTTCAACATTGTTTTTCAAAAAAACCCGTATCCATAAAGTCCCTCTTTGTTCTTTTTTCCTCTGCCGTAAATCAAGTGCTGCATAAAAACACTGAAATATCCCTTGTATTTCTATTTTTTTGTGCTATATTCTCTTATATTGTGATATATAAAGTTCATAATATGAACTATGAGGATAAAAATGGCAAAAGTTCTTGACAAGACATTCGGTATTCTTGAGGCGATCGTGAAACAGTCGCCCAATCCGGTTTCGCCGACGGCACTTGCGGAGGAGCTGGAAATAAACCGTACCACCTGTTCCCGTCTGCTGAAAGCCCTGCTGGATGACGGCTACATCCTGAAAGTCTCCCGCCAACTGGGTTATGTTCCCGGTCCGAAGATATTGACCATGAGTAATATGGCTTGTTTTCAGAACGATCTTCTGGAAAAATCCCGTCCGGTGGTTGACCGCTGTGCAAATGAGATGAAAAAACTGGTTCTCATCGCTCAACTTTACGGAGGCAAACGGTACATCATCTACCACAAAAACTGCGATCCCTGTCAGGCGATCCGGCTGGAACATCTGGCGTTTGACGATCTTTTTTCCACCGCGACCGGACTGCTTTTGCTGGCGTACAGTTCTCCGGCGGAACAGAAACGCTGCTTTTTTGAACAGCAGAAGATCGGCGGAGAGTTCTTCCCCGAATTCACCGATTGGGAATACACCCGCAAAAAACTGGAAAATATCCGCAGACAGGGATTTTTTGAATGTGAAAAAGAGTGGCAGTGGATCTACGCTTTTCCGGTTTTCCGCAGGGGGAAGTTCTGCGCCGCTTTCGGGGTAAGTATCCTCAAATCGGAGTACACGCCCGAATATGATGAAAAACTCCGCACCTCATTGCAGGCGGCGGCTCAAACAATAAGCAACTCCCTCTCACCCCTCAAAAGCATCGGGTGAGAAAAGAAAGAAGGTATTGAAATGCAGGAAGTTCTGAAAGGAAAACGGGCTCTCGTCACCGGCGGATCTCAGGGGATCGGCAGGGTCATTGCCCTCATGCTGGGTGCCGAAGGCGTCCATGTCACCGTCAACTGTGCCAATAATCCGGACAACGCCCGGAAAGTCGCCGACGAGATCATCGCCGCCGGAGGAAGTGCCGATGTCTACCGCTGCGATGTTTCGGACGAAGCCGCTGTCGAAAAGATGTTCGACGACCTCAAACGGGTGGATATTCTGGTCAACAACGCCCGCCTCGACCCCTGGCGCAGAACCGCAGAAATGACGGAAGGAGAGTGGTGGAGCAAAGTCATGGATGTCAATCTGAAAGGCTGTTTCCTCTGCTCCATGGCATTTTTCAACCGGGCAAAAGAGTACGGCTGGGGACGGGTGGTCAATATCGCCTCGGTACGCTCTTTCCGCGCAGCAGAAATGAGCATGATCGCCTACGGTGTTTCCAAACTGGGTATGCACGGCGTTACCCGTGCCATCGCCCACAACGGCGCACCTTTCGGCATTACTGCCAACACCATCTGCCCCGGTATGGTAACGACCGAAAACATCAATAAACGGCTTACTCCGGAGAAGTACAAAGAGGAGTGCGGTGCCGTGCCGCTCGGCCGCCCCGCAACTTCTGAAGAGATCGCCGATGCTGTGATGTTTGTCATAAGAAACGGCTATGTGACCGGCGAAACCGTCAACATCAACGGCGGCATGTATTACGCACCGTAGGAGAAAATCATGAAAGTAACAGCCATAAAAACATTTATCACCAACGCCTTCCGCACCAACTTCGTCTTTGTGAAAGTCGAAACCGATGCCGGTATCCACGGCTGGGGCGAAGCGACACTGGAATACAAGGAACTCACCGTTCAGGCGGCGATCCACGATCTCGAAAGTTACCTTATCGGCAAAGACCCGCACAATATCGAAGCCTTCCGTCACGACTGTTACCGCGATGCCTACTGGCGGGGCGGCCCGGTGCTGATGAGTGCCCTCGCCGGAGTGGAAATGGCTCTCTGGGACATCAAGGGCAAAGATTTGAACGTACCGGTCTGGCAACTGCTGGGGGGCAAAGTCCGCGATGCGGTCCCCGTCTACGTCAACGGCTGGTTTTCGCCCGCCAAAACGCCCGATGAATTTGCCGAAAAAGCACTGGAAGTCCGCAAGCACCGTTATCCCGGCTGCAAATGGGACCCCTTCGGAAAAGCGTGGCTTCAGATCAGCAAAGCCGAACTCAACCGTGCCATGGAGTGCGTGGAAAAAGTAGCGGAGGCGGTCGGAGAAGATGTCCAACTGCTCATCGAGGGACACGGACGCTTCGATATTCCGACCGCCGTCAAGATCGGCAAGCGTCTGGAAGAGTACGATATTTTCTGGTTTGAAGAACCGATCCCGCCCGATGACAAGGAGGGGATGCGTGAAGTCAAAGAACGGGTGCGGGTTTCCATCGCCGCCGGAGAACGGCTCTACAACCGTTACGAATACCGCCAGTTCTTTGAATTGAACTGTTCCGACTACATCCAGCCCGACATCTCCCATGCGGGCGGCATTATGGAGATGCGGATGCTGGGGGCGGAGGCGGAAGCGCGTCATATCGGTTTCTGTCCGCACAACCCCTCCGGCCCGGTGGCAAATGCCGCCACTCTGCAAATCGCCGCCTGCGTACCGAATTTCGTCATGCTTGAAATGATGATGACCGACGTTCCGTGGCGCGCGGACATCTGCGATGAAGACCTGACTTTGCGCGACGGAAAAATGGTCATTCCCGACCGTCCGGGGCTGGGCATCGAACTCAATGAAGCCGAACTGCTCAAATATCCCTACAAGCGTACCGAATTACGCCATTACCGGGGCGATCTGACCAACATCCGTCCCCCGGATGCCGTAAGGTATTACAAGCTGGAATACAGCAAGTAGATTTTCAGCGCGCAATGCAGCGGTATGCGATGATTTTTCCCTCCAACGAGCGGAAAATGCGGACGGAACGGATTTCAAGCTCCTCCTGCTGACGGCAGAGGCGGTCTCCCGGCACAGGCGGAGTTTCTGAAATGATCAGAAATGTTTTTTCTTCCGTAACGATCCCGGATGTTTCCGGCTGGAGTTTTTCTGCCGCATTGAGCAGAACGGCTGCCGCCTCCCGGGAATTCCAGACCACAGCTCCGCTGCCGTCGGGGGCGGCGTGGCGGATCTGCACGACTTCAAGCGGAACGGACTTAAACATTTTCCGCCTCCGTATTCCGGTTTTGCCAGCTTTCGATTTCGCCCAGGATCTTCTTGCGGCGTTCGGGGTCGATGCGTTTGATTTTTTCCAGCAGCGACAGGGCGGCGCGCGCGACCTCCCGACGGTATTCAGAGCCGCCGGAGAACCGTTTCAGTTCGGTCAGCGAGGCAACGGAACTCTGAAGATCGGTCACGGCGAATTCCCGGCTGTAACTTATTTTCGGGACGGTTATGGAGTGATCCATACCCGCCATGAGTTCCCAGCAGCGCAATTCCGACTGTTCCAGCAGATCCGCCCGTCCGCAGAGGAACTGCTGAACGCGGTGGAAATCCCACGCCTTGGCTTCCGCCGTCTGCGCCTGACGGCAGGAGGCAAGGCTCATGCCGATCGTGTCGAACAACTCCTCCTTCAACGCCTGATTTTCGGAACGGATCAGAGCGGTATCTGCGCCGGACGGAGAGATGTAACGGCTGATGCCGCGCTCTTCCGGACTCTCCCAGATCGCGGCGGAACGGGCAAGAACGTGGCTGAACTTCTCCTGTCCGCCCTGTGCCGAACTCATTTCACGGGGGCGGACACCGCGGGCGAACCCTTCTGAAATGACCAGCAGACCGAACATCTGTTTGACCACATTCATCTGCGCTTCGGATTCATTGTTGAGAATGGCATCGGAGATGCGTACAACGTCTTCAAAGTAGTGTCCGCCCTGAAGTCCGAATCCTTCCGGTTCGGCAAGATAGAGGGCGGGTACACTGCCTAAATTATGTTCTGCGCGGCTGACTTCAACGATCCGTCCGGTTTCCGGAATGCGTTCATAGATCACAAATTCGCTGCGGGTGAAAAGTTTTCTGCGCACCGTCCGCAGGGGTGGACGTAAGGGCCCCCGGTCGAGGGTCACATGTTCTTCGGTGATGAGCCACTCCAGTTCGCCGTCACTGCCGATGCCCCAATCGGGAACCTGAAGCGGCGAAAGGGCCTGTACTGCGGGGCGGAGCCGTTCTTTCTGTTTGCGTTCCGCATCGACTTCACCGCAGAAGAAGGGCATTTCAACGATCATGGCGGCTGCGCCGTAGATATTGAGCAATGTAGAGATCTGCCGCATGACTTCATCGACCCGCAGTCCGGTGCGGGAGAAATCCTCTGCGACTTTAAGGTTGACATTTTCCCGTTGAGGACCGGCGGAGAAGACGCATTGCGTAATAAGTCCGGCGAGTTTGCGCGGGTAGTTGAAATAGTA
The DNA here is from genome assembly GCA_017466125.1 of Lentisphaeria bacterium. Classification (GTDB taxonomy): domain Bacteria; phylum Verrucomicrobiota; class Lentisphaeria; order Victivallales; family Victivallaceae; genus Victivallis. The sequence goes on from JAFTUS010000154.1 coordinate 30,365, forward strand.
GGCACGCTTCCGCCGTTCAGCAAATTCCAGATCGATTTCCGAAACATGCCGGATGAGAGCCAGATCGAGGTAGTGTTCTCCACCCCGATAGGCGGCCTGACTGCGTTCCCAGATGTTTTTGTTTTCCCGATAGAGCGCATTGGTGCGCCGGAAGAGAAATTCCAAATCTTCCATATAACCTCCTTTGGTTTGTGTTGAAAGGAGGAAAAACTGTCAACATACGGGGCAAAACGGAGGTTTTTATAATAGACTGATAAAAAAATCCGCGCGCAGCGGCCGAACGTCGGCCTCGGTAGTGGTCGGCTGTCGCCCCTCCGGGGCTCTCGAGCCTCCGGGGCGTTGAGCGGACGAAGCATTCCGAAGCCCCTGTAAAAATCAGTCTATGTTTAGTACACAGCCAAATTATTTATCAGAAATCGGGCAAAAAAAATGGCATCCCCATCGGGATTCGAACCCGAGTTGCCGGGATGAAAACCCGGTGTCCTAGGCCTCTAGACGATAGGGACGCGTTTCGTTATGTCACCTAATATAAACCCATTTTGAATAAATGCAAATCAAAAAAGCGAAAAAAATAAGATTTTCTGCAAAAAACCCCTATTTTTACAATTCAACGCAGAATTCGGGAGGAATTGCAAAAAGGTTTTAACGCTCCCTCAAGCGGTATACTCAGTCCTATTTCTCCCTGAAACTCTTTATTTCAATGCTTCTGCCTGATAAAGCCGGATCCGCCCATCTGTATTAAAGGTATAGACTTGACGAATGAGGTTTTCATCGTCATCGGAGTAGGCGTATTTTACCAGCATGACTTTGCCGTTGATAACTTCCGCTTCCAGGTGGCGGGTTTCAAAGGCATTGAAGGTGTATTTTTTCTGCGGATTTGAAACAAATACACCCACATCGGCTTGTCCGGCAAATCTTCCGTTCCAGACTTTTATGCTGACAAAAACATAATCAGATATTTTATCACCGTTGAAATCGGCTTTGTAGCAGGCAGACATCGTTTCGCAAAGTTCTCCGGGCAAAGTGAAAATCAGATCATCGACTTTGACTTTTTTGCTGTATTGGGCATCGGCATCAGGAGCAACGCTGCATCCGGGATTTTTCACGACTCCGTTGATAAATGTCATTTTCTGCTTGGGCATAAACGGATATTTCAACTCCGTTGACCAGGAGAACATTTTATTAACGGAAGAGGCAGCGCAAAGACCAAGACTGCAACATACGACAAGGAAAGTAAGAATGGATTTCATTATTTATTTTTCTCCGGTGGAAATTTTTGTTTGATTTCTTTCATTCAAATTAAGAATAATTTTGCATTGTTTTTCCTGCTTATCAATACAAGTTACTTCTACTTTTTCTGAATTCAGCACTGTTGAAACGATTTTTTTGACATTATCCAACGAATGAACTGCATACGGCATACCCGTTTGATCCCAAAGGCAAAGATAAAAAAGTTTGCCGCCCTGTAATACGGCAATATAGTTGTTTTCATTGCGCTGACAACTTTCCGGAATAAGAGCCGTCGGGAAATCGTGATAATATTTGCCGAACGTTTTTACAGCATCGGCATCATAAGCCCAGCAGGCTTCTCTTTTCAAACAGACTTCTCCGAACCGCATTTTATAGGTTCCGCAATTAAGACGAACTTGGCAAAAATTGGCGATTTTGGCATAGACAAGATACTGTTCATACGGCAGTTTTACCGCTTCCCATCGGGATTTTATTCGCAGAAAATTACCCATCAGAATAAATATCCCCCGTGCTGAACCATTGACGTTAGGTAAAGACGGTGTTGAATCAAAATATTTCCACCACAGTTGGTGACTTTTCAAAACAATCATTCCCTGATCAGCGGGCAATTTCCTTACCTTTTTCATCACTGCTTCATTGAGTAAAACAGTAACCAATTCTACCTGTTCATAGGCATCACTTATGGTATCGTGTGTAGTATAAACCTCTTTTTTATCAGCTCTTGCGTTTTGCAGTTTCAGCAGTTTTTCAATACCGCTGCCGTCTCCGGCAATGAAATCAGAAAAGGTAATCGATTCCAGTGCCGCAAGATCGACAGCAAAAGCGGTAACGGCAAACAGAATTATTGTAATTTTATTCATAAATTTCCCTCAAAAAAATCTTGTTAGTGTCAAAATTCTTTAACACACATTCCTTTAATTATTTGATAATCAATACATTAATTGCAAAAACTGCAATTCCCTTATATTTTTTTCTAAAAAAGGGTGACAAAAGAGCCACTTTGTTGTAAATTATCTTGTCCCATCAAACCTCCAACAAAGGAGGACGCTTTTGAACACCCAAATTACAAAATTTACTCGTTGGATCTGCCGTCAACTCACCACTGATGAGTTCAGTTCCATGGTCGCCTTGATGCTTGAAATCAGTTCCGGAAGTAAATCCGGTTACGAGTTCAAGCCTGAACCGCAAACTGCAAACTATCGCAAATTTGCGGTGGATACGGTTCAAC
>JAFTUS010000019.1 GCA_017466125.1 Lentisphaeria bacterium
ATCGGCATATCAAATGCCGGATGATGAAAAAAGAGAACAGGAAAGCCGCCCGTTACGAAAGATCAGTGATAACTTCCGCAAAATAATCGTCACCTATGATGATATCTCTCCGTATCACAATGAGGATGGATTCTTGAATATCGGTCTTGCGGAGTTTTTAAGGAACGATAATTCGTTGGATTTATGATGTGGCTATCCGAATATAGCCGAGGTTAAACAAAAGATGATACCAAAGCGTTACTTAAGGTATTATCACATAGAATAATAAATACTCAAAATAATAAAAAAAATCATTTTCGCATTGAAAAATAGACTTGAACGTTATAGATTATAATTAGTCTATGTATTTATTGCAACGAAAGGAGCCTATCATGTTTGCAATTACTATTATTTCATTTCTTTTCTTTACAGCCTTGGTCGCATTTGGAACTTGGCTCATTGTGCGAAAACGGGAAACTGCGTCGCAAGATGGTTTTTTTCTTGCGGGCAGAAGTTTGACGTACCCGGTGATTGCAGGTTCATTATTGTTAACAAATCTTTCAACTGAACAGATGGTTGGTTTAAATGGCTCTGCATTTAAAGAGGGTATGAGCGTAATGGCATGGGAGGTTGTGGCTGTTGCAGCTTTAGTTCTCATGGCGATGTGGTTTCTTCCAAAGTTTCTTAAGACTGGTGTAACAACAGTACCCGAATATCTGAAGTTGAGATTTGATGGGGTTACCGGGGGGATTTGTAATTTGATCTTCCTGCTTACTTATATACTGTTTTTATTACCAATTATTCTCTATACTGGTGCTCGCGGTATGATTGATATTCTCAACCTTGGTCCTGTTTTGGGAGTTCAAAGTGAGGTGACACAGCTTTATATTCTGGTAACTGCAGTGGCTGTAATCGGTTCTTGTTATGCATTGTTTGGAGGTCTGCGGTCGTGTGCCGTTTCGGATACGCTCAATGGTATCGGATTGCTGATTGGCGGATTGTTAATTGCATGGCTTGCTTTTGATGCAATTTCTCCGGGGGCGTTTATGCAAGATGTTGATAAATTTATGGAAGCAGGAGGTAGTCGAATTAACTCAATTGGTGCAAATGACAGTGAGGCTCCGTTTTTTGCATTATTTACCGGAATATTTTTGATAAATGTGTTTTATTGGTGTACAAATCAGCAAATCATTCAGCGAACCTTGGGAGCAAAATCATTGGCAGAAGGACAAAAGGGCGTATTGCTAACAGGTTTGTTAAAACTGATTGGACCGCTTTATCTTGTCATTCCCGGTATGATTGCTGCAATTCTCTACATGGAAGGGAAGTTGGCGATTCCTGTTGATCCAAACACTGGTTTAGCGGTATCAGATAAGGCATATGGGTCATTGGTTAACATGGTTTTACCAGCTCCGTTAAAAGGTTTCTTTGCGGCAGTGCTATTGGGCGCGATTCTTTCCAGTTTCAATTCCGTGCTTAATAGTGTTTGCACGCTCTTTTCACTTAATGTATACAGACCATGGATAAATC
>JAFTUS010000155.1 GCA_017466125.1 Lentisphaeria bacterium
ACGCTCTCTCTACAACGCCCTGCTGGGTGCTGTCGCAGATAACGGTGCAAACTTTATCCATGTCAATCCCACGCTTTCCGGCGGCTGGAAACGTCCCTCCGGCAATCAGATGCCGGACTTTGCCGGTCACGACTGCTGCCGCGCCCAGGGACCTTACGGGCTTGCCATTGCCCCCATGGTGGCGGTCATGAAGTCTCCCGACGGCTATCTGGTCAATCTTTACGATGATATGAATGTGGATGGTGTACTTGAGATCAACGGTAATTTCCCTGTCTCCGACACTGCTGAAATTACTGTTCTCAAGGAGGGCGAATACGAACTGGCACTGCGTATTCCTGCGGAATATGGCTGCCGGGTCAACGGGAAAACCGTTCCCGCCGGGAAGGTGTGCCGTCTCAAAAAGAACTGGGCGAAAGGCGAAAAAATCGCCCTCGAATTTGATTTCTCGGTGCGGAAAGCGGAGTTGACGCCTTATCACGCTTTTGTCGCAGGCCCGCTGGTGCTGTGCCGTGAAGAAAACGGCATCGGAGAACCGGTCTTGCGCAGGGCGGGAGAGTTGGTCGATTACGCCTCTGCGGGAAAGAGATTTTCACCTGAAAACACACTGGCAGTCTGGCTGAAAGATTGAGGTTTTTACAAATGGATAATTGGCAATTTGACTGGTTGGCATCCTGCGGATGCCGTGGAAATGAAATTCCGGGAAAAATCTTTAACGTAAAGGAGTTCGGTGCTGTCGGCGACGGAGTCTCCGATGATACCAGTGCCATTCAAAAGGCGTTGGATGCCTGTGAAAACGCCGGTGGCGGCAAGGTTACATTTCCGCCGGGCGTGTTTCTCTGCGGTTCACTGTTTATCGGGAACGATACCGAATTCAATCTGCCCAGAGGTTCTACCATCTGGGGTTCGCAGAAAATCGAAGATTACAAGACCATTTTCACCCGTGCGGCAGGAATTGAAACGCAGTGGCCCGCTGCGCTGCTCAACGCCATCGGGAAACACAACGTGGTCATCTCCGGAACCGGAACGCTCGACGGCAGAGGAAAAATCTTCTGGGACGATTTCTGGGAAAGAACAAACAACTATTTCTCTCCCAACGGCTTGCGTTGGGCGGCAGACTATGAGTGCCGCCGCCCCCGTGGCATCCTCATTCAGGATTGTACCGATGTAACGATACGGGAACTGGTCATTTACCGCGCAGGGTTTTGGAGTATTCATGTCCTTTACTCCAAATATGTTACGGTGGACGACCTCTGTATTTTCAACAACATCGAAGGTCACGGTCCCAGTACCGACGGCATCGACATCGACTCCAGTGAATACATTGAAGTTGCCAACTGCCGCATCGACTGCAATGACGATTTGATCTGTCTGAAAGCGGGAAGAGATGCCGACGGACTGCGGGTCAACAGAAAGACGGAATTCGTCTATATCCACGACTGCAGTGCCGGACTGGGGGCGGGCGTGATCACATTCGGCAGCGAAACATCCGGCACGATCAGCAACGTGCTTGCCGAACGCATCACCGCTTGCGGCGCAGGTGCAGGGGTGGCTTTCAAAAGCTGCACCATCCGCGGCGGCGGCGTTCATGATGTCTATTTGCAGGACATCTCCGTAGACTACTGCTGGCACACGATCCTCTTTTCCCTCAACTGGTTCCCCGAATACAGCTGCCCGAAACTGCCGGAAAGTTTCCGAGACAAAGAAATTCCGGAATTGTGGAAGGTCATGACCGCAAAGGTCGATCCCGAAAAAGGTATTCCGGTATTCAAAAATCTGCACTTCAGAAACATTACCGGAACCCGCAACCGGGATTGGGGCTTGTGGCTTCAGAGCGCACCGCAGATCCCGGTGACGGATGTCACCATGGAAAACTGCCTGATTTCCGGTTATCGGGCAGGCATCCTCGAATACGGCGGCAACTGGCAGTTGAAAAATGTCCGTTTCTCCGATTACGAGTTTCCGTTTGACATTAAAGATACGTTTGGAAAAATAGAACAAAAATAAAAGGTTCGATGCAATGAGATCCATAAAAACTATGCTTTTGATATTGTTTGCTTTCACGGGAATACTGTTGAGTGCAAACGAGTTTGACTGGTTTACGCAAGCGGCGGAAAATCCGGCGGCTTACCGTCAGAATTCCTCCGGAAAAATCAGTTTTTCCTTTGATAAAAATGAAAAAGCCATGCGGTTTGACGTTGTATTCCCCAAAGGGGGAGATAACTGGTTCTACCCCTATTTGATGTTCCCCGCAGGGAAAAATCTTGAAGGCGCGGCAAAACTGGTTTTTGAAATCAAGGCTGTTCAGGAGGACTCCCCGAAAAATTTCTATTCCACCGCCCTGGTGATGTTTGCCGACGGGATGCCCCGTGCAAAATATACCAGACCGAACGCCGGATATCAAAAAGTGGAAATCGATCTTGCAAAATACGTCAATGCCCCCGAAAAAGTCAAGCATATCCGTATCGGAATGAATCCGCGCGGCGGCAAAAAAATGGTCTGTTTCATCCGCAATGCAAAACTGCTCCCCGCACAGGATAGCGGTTCACTCCCGTTGAAAGAGGCGGCATGGGCAAAAGTTTTTACAGATACCGCACGCTGGAAAGCCAATGCCTCCGGCACAACGGCGTTTTCCCAAATTCCGAATGGTATCGCCGTCAAGGTTGACTTCAAACATGCCAAGGACAACTGGTGTTATCCTTACTTCATGTTCCCCGCTGGAAAAACCCTCGCCGGAGTGAAGAAGATCCGCTTCAACATCCGTATAAACGACCTTCCCGAAAATGGCAAGGTCATCGGACAACTGGTGATGTTTGCCGACGGGATGCCCCGTGCCGCCTGTCCCCGCCCCGGCAAAACGGTCAAAACCGTTATCATTGATGTCACAAAATATGTCAAAAATCCGGAAAAAGTAAAAAGCATCCGCATCGGACTGAATACCCGGAACTGTGCCGCTGTCTCCTATGAAATCACCGATCTGGCTTTTCTGACCGGTGAAGATGATAACGCTCTTGCCGTGGAAGAGATCATCCGCACCGATGCTCCCGGGGGCATTTTTACCAAAGGGGAAACGCTGCGTTTTTTTTCAGCGGCGGTCTTTCCTGAACTATTCTGGGAACTCCGGGACTGGAAAGACCGCAAAATCGACGGCGGTAAATGGAAAAACAACAGCAGAACTCTGGAGTTGAAACCGCTGGAAACAGGCTATTACTCGCTCCGTTTTTCAGCTCCGGGCATGGAACTTTCCGGCAAGCGTACTTTTATGGTCGTTGCCGCTCCGGAAGTCCGTTCCGTCAATAAGAATTCGTTTTTTGCACTCGATACCGCCCAAAGTCAGTTGGGCAGACCCGACCGGCGGAATTCCCGCTTTCCCGGCGAAGGCTGGACGGTCCTTTCCGAAGCAGCCAAACGGGTCGGAGCCCCCATCATCCGTGAGCGTTACAGTTTCCGCCGTACCGCCATGGAGCCGGGCAAATACCGTTGGTTTGAGTATGAGACCAATGCCAACTTGCTCAAGGCACGCAGTATTGATATTCTCGGGATGTACGCCGATGCGCCCCCACGGGTACGCGGCAAACTGCAAAATCTGCCCGCTGATCTGCTGCAGACTTTCATCTATAACCGTGATGCCGCTGAAATCTTCAAAGACCGTGTGCGTTACTGGGAGTTTTGGAACGAACCTGACTTGAGTTTTGTCCGTGCCGGAGCGTGGGACTACGCTGCGGCGGCAAAGGCCGCTTATCTGGGCTTCAAAGCAGGCAATCCCGACTCTGTCGTTGCACTTGCCGGGATCGCCTGGACGCCGCTGCTTCCCTACAATCAACTGGTGATCGACAACGGACTTGCTGACTATTTTGACATTTTCAACGTCCATACCTACCGCCCGCTGCGGGAATATGAGGATATGATGAATAATGTCTTTGCCTTCCTTGCAAAAAACAACATCAATACGCCGGTCTGGTTTACCGAAACAGGCAGCAATGCCGAAGGGATGGGGCGAAGCGCAAGTTATATCCCCGCGCTCCGCGCTCACGATGAAACACAGGAACTGATTCTGACCGAATACCTCCCCAAAGCGATGATTTTACAGCAATCGCTGGGCGTGGACCGGAACTTCTTTTTTGTTTTCGGTCCCTACAATGAAAATGCCGGACGCAAAGATTGGGGAATGTTCCGCAGGGATTATTCCGCCAAACCCTGCGTGGCGGCTTTTGCCACTCTCACTGAACTCTTTGCAAACGCCCGTTTCTGCGGAACTTTCACGCCGCAGAAAGGAGTGCGGGGCTTTCTCTACCAACAGCCCGACGGTACTTTGAGTGCCGCTCTCTGGGCACGCAGTGAACTGGACGATTTGCCCAACAACCCCGCTCTGCAGCCCCAGAAAAGTTATGCCGTCAATGTCGAATTGCAAGTTCCTGACGGTACTTATAAGGGGCGGGATACAACCGGTATGCCGCTTGTTTTCCGGGCGGTAAAGAACCGCCTGACGCTTACCGTTGACCGTTACCCGGTCTACATCACCGGACTTTCCGGACTCAAAGCGGATAAACCCTTTGTCCGCCGGAAAACCTCCTTTGCACCGGAAAGAACGGAGTTGGATAAAACCGTTATCGTCCGTGCCGACTTTGACGACCGTTTCAGCCTGACGGGTGATAAGGAAAATCTGCTCCTGTCCGGAAAAAAAGGCGGTCTTACAGTTGAAGTTTACAACCTCTCTGACAGGGAGAAATCAGGCTCACTTGAGATTTCCGGTGCGAAGTTCAGCAATATTCCGGAAAAAATCCGCCTGAAACCTTACAGCAGACAGGTGTTTCAGTGCGATGTGGAGCCCGTATTTTCCGCAAAAACCGGTAAGGTCAGAGTGAATGTCAATGGTGTTTTCAACGGCAAAAAAATCTCTCCGCTGGTAATTCCCATGATCGCTCCGGGGCAGATGCTCGCCGATGTCCGGCAGTTGGAAATGGAAAATATGCTTGACCCTCTGAACTGGCGGAAAAACAGTTCCGGCGAAATGGATATTTCTCTTGCACATACAGAAAAAGCGATCCGTTTTGATGTGAAGTTTGCCCCAAATTCTCCCCATTGGATCTATCCGGAGTACATCTTGCAGATCCCGCAGGAGTCCCTTGCCGGAGCAACGGCAGTCACCTTTGAGATAAAGACGACCGCCAAACGCCCCTCGCAGAGTATTTTAATGCTGGTCTACGGCACCGAAAAAGAACAGGGGGAAAGTATCTATCTGCGTTTCCCCACGCCGACTGGCAGTTGGGAAAAGCGAACCATTCTGCTGGACAAAAACAAAGTGGATGCCGCAAAAATCAAAATGCTCCGTATCGGGATGAATCCCGGCGACGGCTCCTGCTCGTTTATGCTGCGGAATTTCAAAGTATATTTCTGATATTTTTCGTTTTGTTTGCTGAAAATCCGTCAATACGCTTGAAAAAAAGTTGTTCGGGTGGTATATTATGGATTTTCAGTAAGCAAAAATTTTTATCAGGAGTTTTATCATGAGTGTTGTTACGAGCCTTTCTCGTGAAGAACTGCTTGCGATGCAGGCAGAATTGGAGGCGCGGTATGCTGAATTTGCCGCCCGGAACCTTAAACTGGATATGTCCCGCGGAAAACCCGCCGGTTCCCAGCTCAATCTGACCAATGCGATCCTTGATAAACTCGACGGATACAAAACTGAAGACGGCGTGGATGCTCGTAACTACGGCGGTCTCGACGGTATCCCTGAAGCCCGTCGGCTCTTTGCCGATCTGCTCGGTCTGGAATATGATAACGTCATGTGCGGCGGCAACTCCAGTTTGAATATGATGTACGATACGATCGTGCGCACATGGATCTTCGGTACCGGCGGAAACACTCCGTGGGGAAAACTCGAAAAAGTCAAATTCCTCTGCCCCGCCCCCGGTTATGACCGCCATTTCGCCATCTGTCAGGACCTCGGTATTGAAATGATCGCAATCCCCATGACCGAAAACGGCCCCGATATGGATGTTGTGGAAAAACTCGCTGCCGCCGATGACTCCATCAAAGGCATCTGGTGCGTTCCGCTCTACTCCAACCCGCAGGGCATCTGTTACAGCGATGAAACAGTCGATCGTCTCGCCGCCATGAAAGCGGCTCCCGACTTCCGCATCATGTGGGACAACGCTTACGGTGTCCACCACCTCTACGGCGAAAAAGCCCTCAAAGATATCTTCAAAGCCTGTGAAGCCGCCGGAAATCCGGATCGTGCGTTCTACTTCTTCTCCACCTCCAAGATCACCTTCCCGGGTGCGGGTGTGGCGTTGATGGCTTCCAGCAAAAACAATATGGCAGAGACCCGCAAACACATGGGCGTCCAGACCATCGGTCCGGATAAACTCAATCAGCTCCGCACGGTCCGGTATCTGAAAAACGCCGACGGCGTGCGGGAACACATGCGGCTTCTGGCAAATGAACTGCGCCCCAAATTCGATATCGTTCTCAATACGCTCCGTCAGGAGCTGGGCGATACCGGTTTCGCCAGTTGGACCGAACCCAAAGGCGGTTACTTCGTGGCTCTGGATACCCTTGAAGGCTGTGCAAAAGAGACCGTTGCGCTGGCAAAACAGGCCGGTGTTACCCTTACGGGAGCAGGGGCGACCTACCCCTACGGCAACGACCCCAAAGATACCAATATCCGCATTGCTCCGACGTTCCCCACTTGCAGTGAACTTTCGATGGCTATGGAACTTTTCTGCATCTGCGTGAAACTTGCCGGAGTCCGCAAACTGCTGGCAAAGTAAAGAAATCTGCAACGCAACAGAGCTGCTGTAAGTATCCGATATTCTTACAGCAGTTCTTTTTTTTAAAAAATTTTCAAAATCGGCTTGCATAACAAATCACATCATATTATATTAATGCCAATAGATTTTTCAAAACCATTAACACTATTGATGTTTTATGCAAAGCAATTTATCTGAAGACGCAAGAAATTTTCTGCTGGAACTCATCCGGCAGGAGATCGCCCGGGGCAATAATAAACTGCCCACCGAGCGGGAAATCGCAGCACAGCACATCGCCAGTTACGGCACGATCCGGCTGGTAACGGCGGAACTGGAAAAAGAGGGCTTCATCCGCAAGATCCGCGGTTCGGGAACCTATATCACCCCGCAGGCCGCCGAACTGCTGGAGCAGCTCAACTGGCGGGAACTCTGGTTTTTCCGCAGTCCGATCTCTGAAAAGCCGGATTGCAGTTATTCCAGTTGGCTGACTGCTGAAATACGGAAGGTCGCCGCCGAACGGCAGTGGAAACTCCATGAAATCACCGTTACCGCTCATGAAAGATTTTTTGAAGAACTCAAACAGGTCACTTCTCCGGGAGATGCCATCCTCTATCTGCCGCCGATCGAACCGTTTTCCGTTCATATTCTGGGCGAATTTGCCCGTTACGATCTGCGGCCGCTGATTGTGATCGACTGTGAATTCGGGGATATTTCCATCTCCAACGTGACCACCGACAACCGTTTCGGCGGTATGCTCGCCGCACGGCAACTGCTGGAACACGGCTACCGCGAACTGGGCATCGTTCTTTCGGAGCCTCACATGAAACAGCAGCGTTCCCGCTTGCAGGGCTTCAGAGAACTCGCAGAGATCGCCGGAGCGTCAGTGGAGGTCATCGACGCCCGTATCTCCTATCGGGATGACCGTGCCGATCAGTGCGAAAAAGTATTGAGTGAACGCATTTCCCGCGGTAAACTCCCCGAAGCACTCTTTGTCACTTCCGATGCCGGAGCAAACGGAGTGCTGCGGGCTTTGGAAAAACGCGGCATCGTTCCCGGGAAAGATATTGCGCTTATCAGTTTTGACGGCGTACAGTACGGCAGTACGCTGAACCCCTCTCTTGCAACGATCGTCCAGCCGGTCAAAGAGATCGCCCGTACTGTTTTTGACATGTTTGAAACATGGGAACCGGGCTTGCATCCTCAACGCCAGCTTTATCCCTATTTCCGTCCGGGCGGTACTCTCGGTATCAAGGATGCCCCGATGCAGGAAAAACCTTATAAAATCATCAATAAACAAAACTTTGTGTCCATAGAATAACCCCAAAAAAAGGAGAACAAAAAAATGAAAAACAAAAAATTCACGCTTATCGAACTCTTGGTCGTAATTGCAATCATTGCCATCCTCGCCGCTATGCTGCTGCCCGCACTCAACAAGGCACGCTCGAAAGCACAGCAGACCGACTGCCTTTCCAATATGAAACAGGCTCTGCTCGCTCAAAATCTTTACATGAATGATTACGGATATTTCCTTTGCAGAAGCTTTACCGGAGATCAAGGTACATGGCGTTATACTCTTTCCAAGTTGAAATATTTTGATTTGAAGACCGGCGGTTGTCCGGTTGCCTATGTGGCGGATGAAGATCCGGCCTGGGCAAGTTGCTTCGGAATGTATTACGGTCCCGATAAGGATGAAAACTGGGGTACAATGAAAAACCGCTTCGGCAATATCTGCTTATCTGTCAGCGGTGTCATCTGGCTGCTCAACCCCAACAAGCTGAAAGACTCCTCCTTTGTCATGATGACAGAAGCCGCCCAAAACAATACAAAACACACGCAAGCTCATACGTTCAGTTTTTCCACTCCCGCCACACAGGCCGATCACGGCTTTCTCGTTGCCCGCCATGATGAAAAGTTGAATTACGCCCGTGCCGATGGCAGCGTTACCAGCGGGAAACTGCTTGATCTGGCTCACGAGATGAAAGTCAGGATCCGCTACTACGATGCCTCCTGGACTCATCAGGTCATTGAACGCCCCTGACAAAGGAAAATTTTGACATGAAAACAGTTCGTTTTTCAACTGACATCCCGGTTCGCTATTCTGCGGACGTCTGCGTGATCGGTGCCGGTCCTGCCGGTGTTTCCGCCGCAGTATCTGCTGCACGGCAGGGGGCAAAAGTTCTGCTGTTCGACGCCCACACCATGCCGGGCGGCATGAGTACCGCAGGACGCGTCCCCACGCTGATGACCTATTCCGACGGAGTCCACTTCCTGCCGGAGGGGTTCGGACGGGATGTCTTTGAACGGATGCAGTCCATGGCGGAGGCCCTCGATTTTTCATGGCAGAATACCACGCCGTGGGGCTTCGGAGCTTCCCTCAACTCATGGCATGTTCAAAACATTTATGAAGAACTCCTTACTGCCGCAGGCGTGGAAGTTTTATACTCCTGCCGCCTGACCGCCGCCATTACGGAAGACGACAGGATCAGACAGGTTCTCTTTGTCTCTCCCGGCGGACTTTTTGCGGCAGAAGCCGGAGTCTTTGTCGATGCGACCGGCGACGGCACGCTGGCCGCATGGAGCGATGTGCCTTTTGAACTGGCTCCGCCGGACGAACTGATGCCCCCCACCCTCTGTTCCATCTGGACAGGGGTCGATTGGGAAACCTATCATAAAGCCAAAGTTTTCAGCCATGACACCGATGCGATGCTGGAACTGCTGGATAAAGCCTTTGAAACCGGAGAGATCACGGAAATGGACTATCATCATACCGGAATGTTCCGCCTCTCCAATTACCTTGTCGGTGCCAATATCACCCACGCTTACGGAGTCGATCCTTCAGACGAACTTTCATTGAGCCGGGCCCTGATCCGCAACCGCCGCAATGTGGCGCAGTATGAAAACTTCTACCGCAAGCATATCAAAGGTTTTGAGAAAGCCGAGATCATCGACTGCGGTTCTCTCCTGGGCGTGCGGGAATCCCGCCGCATCCAGTGTGATTACATGCTGACTTTCACGGACTACAAGAATTGTCAGGATTTTGAAGACGGCATCGGCCGCTATAATTATCCTGCCGACCTTCACCCCGCCAAACCGGATCGCCAATCTCTTGAAGAACATAAAAAACTTATGCGTACCAGCTCTTTGCCGAAAGGCAAAAGTTATGGTATCCCGTACCGTTCTCTGCTCCCGGTCGGAAAGGACAATCTGCTCATGGCGGGCAGATGCATCGGCTGTGACCGTTTGATGCACTCTTCCGTGCGAACGATCCCCGGATGCTGGATCACCGGGCAATCCGCCGGTATCGCCGCCGCACTCGCCGTAAAAAACGGTTGTTCCTGCCGCAGCATCGACATCAAAGAATTGCAGAACCGCTTGCAGGAACTCCATGTTCTGTTGTAAAATATCAAGGAAAAACAGTGATGAATAAAAAATTCTTATTCCCCGGAGTCTGTTTGCTGGCCCTTACGGCATCGGCGACAGTCAGCGTCAACGATTTCGGAGCGATCCCCAATGACGGCAAAGACGATACTGCCGCCGTCAAAAAGGCCTTCGCTTTTTTGAAAAAAAATAAGAAATCAACTCTGGTTTTCGGTGAAGGACAGTACGATTTTTCCCAGCCCCATCCGCAGCACCACTCCTATCTCTTTCCGATCCGCGGCGAAAACAATGTCACAATTACAGGCTCAAACGGGAAAACGTTGTTGATGTTTCACGATTTCTCCTATTTGATCTGGGCTAACGACTGCAAAAATTTGACCATACGCAACCTGACCATGGATTACAGCCGCCCGCACTTCTCGTTGGCGACGGTCACTTCGGTCGCACCCGATGAACTGAGTTTTGAAGTTGACGTCGATAAAGATTATCCCATCAACAGCACTATGCCGATCCGGGGACTGTTGGAACTCAACCCGGTAAACAACCTGCCCGAAAGAGGACTTTCCGCCCATTATGTCGTATCCAAAGTGGAGGACCTTGCTCCGCAGAAATTGAAAATCCGCGTAAAGCAAGTCCTCCGGCCGCAGCTGAAAAAGAATACCCGTCTTCTGCTGCGTCATCACCTCTACACCGGAAATATCATGCGGTTTCATCATTGCAAAAATGTCGTTACAGAAAATCTTACCGTTTACTCCGCCCCGGGAATGGGTATCGTTACGCAGTACACCACCAATTTCACGGCACGCAATGTGAAGTTCACCCCGAATCCGGAACGGAAGAATGCCCCATTCTCTATCGCCAGCGACGGCGTGACTTCACACTCCTGCAAGGGAAAGTTTCTGGTGGACGGTCTGGTCGTTGACGGCAATCTGGATGACGGCATGAACTACCACCAGAGTTTCTACTGGACGATCCGCAAGCAGGTCAGCAAACGCGCCGCCCATCTGGGTATCGCACGGACCCGTTCTGCCGAAATCCCGCAGTTCCGCCCCGGCGACAAGGTGGATTTCCTGAATGAAAAACTGCAAGTCTATGCCACCCGTGAAGTGAAATCCTGCGGCAAGAACAATAAAGAACATGCTCCGCTTGTGGAGTTCACCGAAGATCTGCCGCCGTTCCGTCCCGGCATCGACCTCATCGTTTTCAACAACGAAGGCATGAAGATCATCATCCGCAACAGTTTCTTCCGCTCCCACCGCGGACGCGGCATCACTTTGCAGACCAGCAATGTCATCATCGAAAACAACCGTTTTGAATCCAGTTTGAGCGGTGTCCACCTCACGACCTGTATTTCCCCCTTCGCCGAGGGCGGTCCGGTCATCAATGCGATCGTCCGCAACAATGTGTTCAACAACTGCATGATCCGTACGCAGAACCGCTCCGCTGTGATCGAGATCAACGCAACTTTGCGTGATCCGTTCTTCCCGGGTGCAGAGGGCAGACTCTCGCTGAATGGGCCGAACCGGGATATCAAGATCATCGGCAACAAGATCAACCGCACCAACAATGCGGCTATTGCGATCGCTTCCGTCAACGGCTGCGAAGTCCGTGACAATGAGATCACGGATGCTTGCCTCAACCCGGGGCAGACTTGGGGAACCAAACTTTTCTGGACGAAAAATGCGGTTACATTTGCAGGGGCCAGCAATGTGGTTTTCAGCAATAACACTTACAGGAGTTCCACGGGCAAACCGGGCCGTCTGGTCGTCGGCGAAAGCTGTGAAAATCTCGTATTCAAGGATAACAAAGGCTTCAATACCTTACGGGAAAAAGTGATCCCGCAAAAATAAGCACCAGTCAACATAATTCAGGAGAATGAACCATGAAGAAAAATTTATTCTGTTCCACCGCCGTACTGCTGGCTGTGTCAGCCTCGGCAGCGGTCTGCGTCAATGATTTCGGAGCGATCCCGAATGACGGCAAAGATGATACTTCTGCCGTTCAAAAGGCATTCCGTTTTCTGCGTGAAAACAAAAAATCGGCTCTTGTTTTCAAGGAAGGTCAATACGACTTTTTTCAGAAAGACCCGAAACATCACTCCTACCTTCTCCCGCTCCGCGGCGAAAGCAATATCACCATCACGGGAACTGCCGGAAAAACCAAACTGATGTTCCACGGTTTTTCTTATCTGATCTGGGCGGACGACTGCAAAAAATTGACGGTTCAGGATTTGACCATGGATTACAGCCGCCCCCACTTTTCTCTGGGAACGGTCACATCCGTTGCGCCGGACAAACGGAGTTTTGAAATCGCCGTTGACAGGGAATATCCGGTAAACGGCAAAACCCCCATTCTGGCTCTGCTGGAACTCAATCCGGCAAACGACCTGCCCGAAAAGGGGATCTCTGCTCACTATGTGGTGTCCAAAGTGGAAGAAACCGCACCGCAGAAATTGAAAGTAAGTCTGAAACAGGTGCTTCATCCGCCGCTGAAAAACAATGCCCGTTTTCTGTTGCGCCACTACCTTTACGCCGGAAATCTGATGCGTTTTCAGCACTGCGAAGATATCGTGCTGAAAGATCTCACTGTTTACACCGCCCCCGGCATGGGTGCAGTTGCACAATACACCAATAATTTTACGGTCAAAAACGTAAAATTCACCCCTGCTCCGGAACGGAAAAAAGTCCCCTACTCCATCGCCAGCGACGGACTCAGCGCACACTCCTGCAAAGGGAAACTGCTGGTGGACGGACTGGTCGTTGACGGCAATCTGGATGACGGCATGAACTATTATCAGAGTTTCTACTGGACCATCCGGGAACAGGTCGGCAAACGCGCCGCCCGTCTCTGCATCGCCCGTACCAACTCCCGTGAAGTCCCCCAATTCCGTCCCGGCGACAAAGTGGACTTTCTGAATGAAAAACTGCAAGTCTATGCGACCCGTGAAGTGAAATCCTGCGGCAAGGACAATAAAACCTTCGCTCCGCTGGTGGAGTTCACCGAAGACCTCCCCCCTTTCCGTCCCGGTACGGATCTGATCGTATTCAACAACGGAAATATGACCATTGAGATCCGCAACAGTTACTTCCGTTCTCATCGGGGCCGGGGCATCACGCTGCAGGCGGGCAACGTCACCATTGAAAACAACCGTTTTGAATCCAGTCTGGCGGGACTTCACATCACCACGTGCCTCGTTCCTTTTGCCGAGGGCGGTCCGGCGCACAACGTGACAGTCCGCAACAATGTATTTGAAAACTGCATGAAGCGCACTGCAAACCGTACTGCGGTAATTGAACTCAACGCCACACTGCGCAACCCCTTCTATCAGGGAGCGGAGGGACGGCTTGCTTTGAGTTTTCCCCACAAAAACATCAAAATCATCGGCAATAAAATCAACCGCACCAACAATGCGGCAATGGCGATCGCCTCTGTGACCGGATGCGAGATCCGTGACAATGAGATTTCCGATGCCTCGCTGAAACCGGCTCAAACCTGGGGAACCAAACTTTTCTGGACGAAAAACGCCGTGACGATTGCGGGTGCAAGCGATGTAGTATTCAGCAGCAACACCTATAAAAGTACCAGCGGCAAACCCGGACGTCTGGTCGTCGGGGAACACTGCTCCAACATCAAAATTTCCGGAAACAAAGGCTTTCAGGAATTGAAAGAAAACGTTATTCCGGTCAAATAACCGATCCCGTACCCCCGAAGGCTGTCGCAAAAACAGTTGCGGCAGCCTTTTTCTGCCCAATCACGCTGTCCGACCGGCGGAAAAATTACACCCCAAAGCCCTCTGACTGCTGCCCCGCCTGCAATCTTGCACCAAAAGTGTATGGCAAAGCACCAATTCTGCATTTTATTTTTATTTTTCCGGTGTATATTATGCCCATAACATCAACAACAGAAAGGACTGCCTTATGACAGAACTTGGAATCGGTACAATGGTGCGGTTCAACTGCCCCCCGGCGGAAAGTTTCAAACGCCTCCGCGATTTTGGAATGAACTGCTGTCAACTCTGCGCTCCCCCCGACAACTATCTTTACGGTCAGGAGGGCAAAGACAATACCAGACGCCTCAAAGAAGCCCTTGAGGAATATAACATCGAAGCAACTTCACTTTTTATTTCATGGCCCGATCAGAGTTGGACCGACCATATCTATTCCATCGGTCTTGTGCCGGAACACACCCGCACCGCCCGTCTTGCCCGCGCCTGCCGCAGCGCAGACTGGGGACGGGAACTGGGCATCGTCCAAATCGCCTCCCACGTCGGAGCCCTGCCCTGTGATTATGAACTTTCTTTCTGGAAAAACTTCGTCCGGGATATGCGCCCCTTCGTCAAACTGCTCGGTGCAAACGATCAGATCCTCGCCTATGAGACCGGCATGGAATCCAGTTTCACCCACAAAAAACTGATGGAGGAGATCGGAGAGGAAAATCAGGCGATCAACTTCGACCCCGCCAATCTGCTGATCTACAATCAGGAATCCCCCGCCGATTTCATCGAAAATCTGGGCGAACGCATCATCCATGTCCACTGCAAAGATGCCTGCCGCCCCGCATACGGTGAACGTATGGGCAGAGAGACCCGTCTCGGTGACGGAGAGACCAACTTCAAAGAACTTTTCCGCACCCTCTACGCCAAAGGTTACCGCGGCCCCCTGACCATCGAACGGGAAATTCCCGCCGGTGCAGAACAGGATAACGATATCGTTTACGCCGTCAAATTGTTGAAAGAACTCAAAAAAGAAATCAAAGGAGAATAAATCATGATCAATTTTGGAATTATCGGAGCCGGACGCATGGGCAGCAACCATGCCAACTGTATCGCAGAACTGCCCAATGCAAAAGTAACCGCCGTCTATGACATCCGCCCGGAAGCATCTGCGGCAATGAACGAAAAACACGGAGCAGTCATCTGCAATTCCCCCGAAGAACTCGCCGCCCGTGCCGATGTGGACTGCGTGGTCATCACCAGCCCCACCTACTGTCATCAGGAAGGTATCGCCGCCGCCATGGCCGCAAACAAAGCGATTTTCTGCGAAAAAGCTCTCTGCCGTACTCCTGAAATCGCTGACGATCTGCTGAAGAAACTGGAAAATTACGATAAAGTCTTTTCAGTCGGTTTCGTCCGCCGCCACATGGCAAAAAGCATTCTTGTGAAAAAACTTCTGGATGAAGGTTTTATCGGCAAAGTACGTTACTGCAACGTGGATCTGCCGCTGGGCATCTACCGCCGTCTGCCCGGAGACTGGTTCGCGGATTACGAACTCTGCGGCGGCGTGCTTATCGACATGCTCGCACACCACGTGGACCTGGCAAACTGGTTCTTCGGCGAACCGCAGGAGGTCTATGCCAAAGGACTGCTGCTCTCCAAAGAACTGCCCCGCCCCTCCGACTACGCCGCCTCGATTCTGACCTACAAAAACGGCGTTATCTGCAATCTGATGTGTTCCTGGTGGCGTTCCGGCAGAACGACTGAACTTATGGAGATCTGCGGCGACGAAGGCACACTCATCATCGACGGTTCCGCCGATGTCACCTACTATCCGCTGGAAGGTGAAAAACAGATCCTCAATGCTGAAACAGAATTGAAAAAAGACAATGTTGATGCCGCACTCAATCAGGTGAGTTTCGGCAACGGGTTCACCAATGAATTTGCCAATATCATCGCTGCGATCGAAGGCAAAAACAATGATCTTCCCACCATCCGCGATGCGTGGAACAGCCTCAATATCGCTTTTGCCATGATCGAATCTGTTAAGACCGGAAAAGTGGTGACGTTCAAATGAAGTGGACCGCAGTTGACAATTATGACGCCATGAGCGAATACGGCGCAGAGATCATCTTTCAGGAAGTCGCCGCCGCCTGCCGTGAAAAACGCCCGTTCAACCTCGGGCTTGCTACCGGCAATACCATGTTGACCCTCTACCGTCTGCTGGCGGAAAAACTCAATGCCGCAAAATGCGATTTGAGTCAACTCCAAACATGGAACCTCGACGAATACGCCAATGACGGCGTTGCCGTTCCCGAAAGCCACCCCCTCTCCTACCGCCGGTACATGAAGGAAAATTTCTTCAACCGTCTCGACCCCGCACTGGGTTTCACAGACAGACAGTACCACTTCCCCGATCCGGAAGACCCGGCAGGATTTGATCAGGCTCTCGCCGATGCCGGCAATCTGGATCTGCAACTGCTCGGGATCGGCTTCAACGGGCATATCGCTTTCAATGAACCGATGTCGCCCGATGAAATCAGCAAAGAAAAATTTGCCGAACTCCCGACCCGCCTTATCGCCCTCAAAGAGATGACCATTGCCACCAACAAACGGCTGACCGCCGGGGGCGAAGATATCGTCCCCCGTCAGGCGGCAACGATGGGCATGAAACAGATTTTGCAGGCAAAAAAGATGCTTCTGCTCGCCTGTTTCCCCGAACAGCAAGTGCCGCTTTCAGAGATCCGCAACGGAAGGATCGGGCCGGATCTGCCCGCCTCCTATCTTGCCGAAGCCGCAGACTCCGAAATCGTCTGGACAAAGGATGTCATTGATTTATGAGGCAGCTTTTCATAAATGCACACCTCGTCTCTCCCGGCTGGGAGGCTGAAAACGGCGGTCTGCTCGTCGAAGACGGTATCATTGAAGCCGTTTTTACAGAGATGCCCGCCGCCCTCCCCGCTGCCGATGAGGTGTTCGACCTTGAAGGCGGTCTGCTCCTGCCGGGATTTTTCGACATCCACTTTCACGGATGCGACGGCAGCGATTTCTGCGACGGCACAGAAGAGGCGGTACGCACGATCGTTCGCGGGAAACTCCGTCAGGGGGTGACTTCCATACTGGGAACGACCCTGACCCTTGCCGAAGAGACGCTCGTTTGTTCCATCGAAGCGGGCAAAGCCTGTGCCGCCGAACCGGACGGGGCGGAGATCCTCGGCATCCATCTGGAAGGTCCCTTTATCGCCCCCGAATTTGCGGGCGCGCAAAACCCCGCCTTCCTCAAGAAACCCGATCTGGCTCTTGTCGATCGGCTGAACAGCATCTATCCGGTGAAAAAAGTCAGTTACTCGCCTGAACTGGACGAAGATTTCTCCTTCCTTGACGGTTTGGTCAAGCGGGGCATCATGCCTTCCGCCGCCCATACCGGAGCGGACTATGAACTCTTTATGGCTGCCGCCGACCGCGGGTTGCAGCATCTGACCCACTTCTGCAACTGCATGACGCCGCTGCATCACCTCCGCCCCGGCATGGTCGGCGGGTGTATTTTCCGGAAAGACACCTGTCCGGAAATGATCTGCGACGGCATCCATCTGCGTCCGGAGATCGTCAAGTTCCTCTTTGAAGTCATCGGAACGGAGCGCATCATGCTTATTACGGACTCCATGTGCGCCGCCGGACTCAATGACGGCGAATACGCTCTCGGCGGTCTGCCGGTGATCGTCCGTGACGGCTGCGCCCGTCTGACCACCGGTGCGGTTGCGGGCAGTACACTGCTCTTCGATCAGGGGGTGCGCAACATCTGTAAATGGACGGGTCTGCCGCTAAAGGACATCGTTGCAGTCACATCGTACAATCAGGCGCGTTCACTGGGAATCAACAACCTCGGAAAACTCGAAAAAGGCTTCCGCGCCAATTTCGTAAAACTTTCAAAAGAACTCTACCCGTATGCCGCCTGGATCGACGGCAGAAAAAAATGGGATAAAAAGGAAGATTGAAATGAAAAGAAAACTGAAAGTCGGTATTCTCGGTCTGGGCCGCGCCGGACGCTTTATGCACTCCGCCGAACTCTCCCAGTACCCGGAACTTTTTGAGATCGCCGCCGGAGCCGATCACGACCCGGAACGGCACAAAGACCTCCCCCCCGCCTTTGCCAACGCCAAACTCTATTTGTCACTGGAAGAGATGCTGGCAGATCCGGAACTGGATCTTATCACCGTAGCCACCCGCAATGCGTTCCACACGCCACACGCCATTCAGGCATTGGAGGCGGGGAAATATGTGGTCATTGAAAAGCCCATCGCCACAAGTTATGAGCAGGTTCTGGAACTGAAAGCCGCGGCGGAACGTTTCCCCGGTCACCTTTTTCTGCGTTTCAACCGCCGTTTTGAACCGGCGTTCAACCATGTCCGTGAAATCATCCAGAGCGGTTTGCTCGGCAACATCAGTTACATCAAGGTCAACCGTCACCCCGGTTTCGTCCGCCGTCTGGACTGGCAGACCCTCTCGGAGTTCAAGGGCGGTATGCTCAACAACTGGGGTCCGCACCTGATCGACCAGGCACTTCAACTGCTGGATTCGCCCGTAAAAGATTTGTGGAGCGACATTCAGCACAACGTTGCCGCCGGGGACGCCGATGATCAGGTAAAAATCATTCTGCGGGGCGAAAACGGCAGAATTTCAGAAGTGGATATTTCCACAACGACCACCCTCCCCGGCCCCCTGTACGAAGTCCGGGGCGACCGCGGTTCCCTCGTTGTTCCGGTGGAAGAAAAAACGATCAAAATGCGCTACCTCGACCCCAAACAGCAACTCGGACCTCTGGACGGCATCCGTGAAAACTTCCCGCTGGAATACGGCAACCCATGGGAAACGCTGAATTTTATCGAGGAAGAAATCCCCATCAAGCCCGCCAACGGCAGAACTCTTCAGCGGGGACGGGTGCTGGCAGAGGGCGAAAGTGCCGATCCGACCAAAGGCTACACCTATCAGGACACCATGTGGGGCTATGTCTGGGAAGCCATCGTCAACGGCAAACCTTATCCGGTGCTGATCGACGAAGGCGTGGAAGTCGTCCGCATCACGGCGGAGGCACTCAAAGCAAGCGGCTATCAACCCCATGAATCACGGCTTTCCGGTCACAGGAGGTAATTATGGCGAAGAAAAAAATCGGTTTTATCGATGCTTATATCGACGAATGGCATGCGAACAATTATCCGTCAATGATGGCAAAAACTTCTCTGGCAGAAGAGTTTGAAGTTGCTTTTGCATGGGAGGAAGCCCCCCTGCCGGACAAGCGTCCGCTGGATGTCTGGTGCAAGGATATGGCTGTTGCTCCCTGCGCAAGCATCGAAGAGGTCGTGGAAAAAAGTGACTGCATCTGTGTACTGGCCCCCAGTACCCCCGAACATCACGAATTTCTGGCAGATGCGGCGTTGCGCAGCGGGAAACCGGTCTTTATCGACAAACCTTTCTGCGACACCGCCGCCGGAGCGGAGCGGCTGTTTGCGCTGGCAGACAGATACAACACCCCCGTTACCGGGTTTTCCGCATTGCGTTTTGCCAAACCTTTTACGGACGAGTTGAAAAACTGGCAGAACGTGCGCCCTGAACTTGCCATTGCCCACGGCAGCGGTGTGATCAAGGGATTTCTGAATTACGGTATCCATCCCCTTACCATGCTGACCATGTTCATGGGCGACGGAGCAAAACGCGTCATGCAGTTGAACGGCTCCGGCAGTCTGCGCGATGTCATGCTCATCGAATACAGCGACGGCAGAAAGGCTCAACTCATCCGTACCCCCAAGAGCGGTTTTGAACTGGAACTTTACGGAGAAAGCGAAGTATTTCTGCGGACTGCGGGGGACTTTTTCGCCAATGCCATCGAAGAAATGCTCAAATTCTTCAAAACGGGCGTATCTCCCGTAGACCGTACTGAAGTTATCGAAGCCATCCGTCTGTTTGAAAAGGGCATCACCGCCCTCGAAACTCCGGGGGAATGGGTCACGCTTTAACTTCCCCAAATGCAGAAACGGCTGTTGCTTCCCTTTTCAGGTGTTGCAATAGCCGTTTTTTCTTGACTTTTCCGATATGACAGGTTGTGCGGATCGTTATTTCTGCAACTGCCGTTTCAACGTGGAGACGGCACGGCGGACGGCTTCATTGCTTTCGCACAGTTTCGGGACCTGTTTTTCCGCATGGAGAATGGTCGCATGATTTTTACCGAAAGCCGCACCGATCTCATTGGTGGAGTTTTCAGTAAGTTCCCGGCAGAGATACATGGCGATCATGCGGGGTTCTGCGATCGTGCGGGTGCGTTCTTTGCCGAGCAAAGCGGAAAAAGTCACGCCGAAATGCGTTGCCACAGTGCGCTGGATCGTTTCCATGGAAATATCTCTGGCTTTATTCTCCTGATCCAACTGGATACGCAGCAGGTCTTCTGCTTCTGCGAGAGTGAGTTTATCATTGCCGCTGCCGGAGGTATAACAGGTCAGACGGTAGAAAGCACCTTTCAGGCGGCGGACACTTGAAGAGATGTTGGCGGCAAGAAATTCCAGAAATTCATCGCCCAGTTTGTTTTTGCTTATCATCTCATTGCGCATCATCCGCAGAATGGCAAGACGCGCCTCAAATTCGGGAACGCCCAACTCTGCGGTCATGCCGGATTCAAAACGGGTCACGAGACGTTTATCCAGATCGGAGATTTCACAGGGCTGTTTGTCGGAAGTGAGAATGATCTGTTTCCCCTGATTGTAAAGTGCATTGAAAAGGTTGAAAAACTCTTCCTGCATCTGATTTTTCTTGGCAAGACTGTGGACGTCATCGACCAGAAGCATATCCACGTTGCGGATCTCGCGGAACTCGTTCAAACTCTTTTTCTGCTGGAGCAGATCGTAGAAATCATTGAGCAGTTCATCACAGGTGGCGTAGCGCACGACCATGCCCGGATTTTGTTTGCGGGCGGCGTTGGCAACGGCGTGGAGCAGGTGCGTTTTGCCGACACCGCTGCCGCCGAAGATATAGAGCGGATTGTAGACGCCGGGGGTCTCTGCTGCGTTGCGCGCCGCCACGAATGCGGGACGGTTTTCTGCGCCGACAACAAAGTTTTCAAACGTATATTCCGGAAGGCAATTCCGCTGGGAACGGGCTGCCTTTTCCTGTTTGGGGGCAACAGGGGCGGGTGCAGGAGAAACAGAAACGGTTTTGGGTTTGTCGTCTTTTTTGACAGCGGGTTCATGGCCGGGAACAAACTCCCAGACATAATCGACGCCTTCAAGATTTGTCAGAGCATCGCTGAGGATGTCATCATAATTATCCTCGATCATCATGGCAAAAAACTCATCGGTCACGCCCAGCATGACCTTATTGCCCTCTACCGATAGCGGGACGACTTTGCTGAACCACTGTTGATATAAACAGAGGTTCCGCCTTTTCAATCTGTTCGCGGCGATTTCCCAGATCACTGCGATACTCAATGCATTCGTTTCCATTTTTCCTTCTTCTTTTTTCTAAAACTTTCCAATGAAACGACGGAAAATCCCCCCAGTCCCCGTCTTTGGGAAACGGGAACTTATGTTTTTCCGTCATGCGACACACGCATATTGTTTCAATTCAGCGCATTACGCACTGTCTAAAATAATAAAACCACACTCAAAAAAGAGCTATGGTTATTAACAAGTCACTTAAAAGTCGTTCACAATGCAGGAAACATTCCTGTTTTCGGGACTGAAAACTGCTTTGAGTTCAGAAATACAGCGTTTGAGCTCAAATCCAAAAAAAACCATTTTTGAGCTCATTTGAGCTTGACATCTGCTGTTTTGATGCTGCTTTCGACGCCATTTCCGCAAGATTTCCGGAGAACTCCTCATAAATCAAGGACTTACGATGAAAAACCCGAACTTCCTGACAACTTATTAACAACTTATTAACAACCTCACCCCGGTTGCCCCGGGCGTGACACTACACAATGTAACGCCAAAATGTCAATATGTCAAATCGAAAACCTAATCTTTTTGAGAAATATTTTTCAAATCGGCACTTGACAAATCGACAAATGTGTGCCACAGGCGGCAAGAAACGTTGATTGGCACTTGCCGCACCAGGGGCATTTTGTCCATAAAGTCCATCATTGTCCATTCCGTCCATCCTTCCGCTGTCGCAGCCAAAACCGTCCAGTACCGGTGCTGTTTTTCAAAAACGGAAAAATGTGAGCAGGCGCAGAAGAAGCGGCAGCAGAAAAACAACCGACCGTTCTCCGGGCATGATGATCTCTATGGCGCAACATGCCAGCACCCCGCCGACACCTCCTGCGGCATATTTACAGAAGAGTTCCTTTTCTTTTTCCGGCTTCCGTTCCGCGAGCGTCCCTTGCAGAAATCCGCTGCTGCAAGCCGCAGCAAAGGCCGCAGCAAGCCATAGAAACGGCTGTTCCTCCGGCAGAAGAAAAAGCGGCAGGATCACTGAAACTGACAGAATATAACGGGCGGCATGATCCGGAACCGCGCGGGGAAGAATTCCCGTCAGCAAAATAACAGGCAGCCAGAACCACACCTCCGGACAGGTGATCTCCAAGGCGGCACATTGACGGAACAGTACGGCACTGAAAAAACCGAACCAGCAGCCGTTTCCCCAGACCGAACCATCCTGCCCCGTGCAGAAAAGCGTGAATAAGACCCACAGCAAAGCCGCCAGCCCCCCCGTTTTGACCGCCAAACTCCAATCCCGGTTCCGGGGAATTGAGATCGCAGAGTAAACATCTTCGTAAAAAAGAGCCTTGAAAACTCCGGGCGGCATGAAAGAATTCTCCATCCCGCAATTCTGCAGATGCGTCTGCAACCGTTTATCCATCTCTGAAAGAGTACATTTCTTTTTGTTTTTTGAATACGCAAGATAGGAGCGGAACGTCCCCGGAACGGGGAGCGTATCCTCTCCGAAAGAGTGTTCCGGCAACTGCCATTTATTGAAAACCAATGCTCCGCCGGAAGAGAGATTTTTCAACGCCAATTTCAACGCCGCCTCCCGTGCCGCCGCCGAGTGTCCGGGCAGACGGTAGAAAACGATCAGATCAAAAGGAACTGTTGTTTTTCGCAGAAGGTCGATCGTACCGACTGAAACGTTTCGCACGAAAGGAAACGCTTCCCATTGCTGCGAAATATTTTCCCGCTGCCCCGGAGCAATGATAAAGGCGATCCGTAAATTCTCCGCGTCAGGCAGCAGCAGAACGGGCAAAATGCCGTTTTGCGGAAATAACACCCGCTTGTTTTCCGCCAACGGCAGCAGCATCAGAAGTCCGCCGCACAAAAGCACCGCCCCCCATGTGCGGTAATGGAGGAACTCCCGCCACGCAGTAACAAAAGTCGGCAGTACGAACAGCCAGCCCCACAGCAGCAGACGGAAACGGATGTCCAAAGCGAAATCAGGCAGATACCCCGCAACGCTTCCCGCCGCCAGCAGCAGCCAGTTCCGCTTTTCTGCGGCAAGCATCGCCCACAACGCAAGGCAGAAAAGAAACGCAATCTCTCCGGCACCTTTGCAGTTGACGATCAGAACCCCGGCTGAAAGTATCATCAGCAAAGCGGGGTTTACGCTTTTCATCGCCTTCGCCGCCAGAGAGCCGCCCAGAATTGCAAGGGCGGCAAAAAAAAGCGGCAGAACGGCATCTTTCTGATACCATTCCGTCACTTGAGCGGAAAGCAGAGAACTGCCCGCAAGCAAACCGATCCCGAATACGGGCAGTCTGTTTAAAATATGTTTGATACGATCTTTCGTCTGCACTCAAAAACTCCTGTTTGTTATAATATACTTCTTTTATGGAGAATTTCCACAAATTCAGTTTGCTATTTTGGAAAAAACGGTTATTTTACATCCAGATACTTTTATTTTTCAGGGAGAAATAATTTATGGACAGCAAAGATTTCAATATTACCCAACTCGGTCCGGCTACGATCGACAGTCCGTTGACCGGTATCAAATTTATTCCGAATGATTCCAAAGTCGCATTCGACACCGATGCGGAAACTCTGGCGGACTACGTCAGGCAGGGGAAAGCAATTCCCGCTTTTGAAAAGGCGGGTCCCCGGGAGAAACTCTTTCACGATCCGGCATGGAGCAAGGCGGCGATCCTTACCGCAGGCGGTCTCTGCCCCGGTCTGAATGATGTGATCAAATTTCTGGTCTCCACGCTGTACCGCCAGTATAAGGTCCAGCAGATCTACGGTATCCGTTACGGTTATCGCGGCTTGAACCCGGTACATCATTTAAGTCCCATTCTGCTTACCGATGAAAATACCGATGCCATCCACGAAGAGGGCGGAACGATCCTCGCCTCCAGCCGCGGAGAAGAGGATTCCGTTGTCATCGTGGATACGCTGGTGCGCATGAATATCAATCTGCTCTTCTGTATCGGCGGAGACGGCACTGCAAGGGGAGCGCACGACATCGCCATGGAAATCGCCAAGCGGAAACTTTCCATCAGCGTGATCACCATTCCCAAAACCATCGACAATGACATCAGTTTCATCGATAAATCTTTCGGATTTGAAACGGCGGTCGCAATGGCGGCAAGTTTCGTTTCCGGAGCGCACAATGAGGCAAAAGGAGCCTATAACGGCATCGGACTTATCAAGGTAATGGGGCGCGATTCCGGCTTTATCGCAGCGTATGCAACGCTGGCAAACTCCTATGTCAACTGCTGTCTGGTGCCGGAACAGCCTTTCGTGCTGGGGGACGGCTCTCCGGACGATCTGCTGGTGAAACTGGAAAAACGCCTCGCAATGAAAAAACATGCCGTCATCATGGTCGCTGAAGGAGCGGGGCAGGATCTCTTTGAAAAAATGGAAGAGGTGCGCGATGCTTCCGGAAACGTCATCCACAAAGACATCGGTCTGCTGCTCAAAAACAAAATCAAAAGCCATTTCAAAGCAAAGAATATGGAAGTCAATGTGAAATACTTTGATTTGTCCTACACGATCCGCAGTGTACCTGCACACGGTGAAGATGCCGTTTTCTGTGCTATGCTGGCGCAGAATGCGGTCCATGCCGCCATGGCGGGGCGTACCGATATGATCATCGGTCACTGGGGCGATAATTTTACGCACGTGCCGATCCCGCTTGCCACCAAACAGCGCAAGAAGATCGACCTCGACAGCCAACTCTGGACAAGTGTGAAAGCCGCAACGAAATTTTGATTTATGCTGAACGATTTACAGAATATCGCAAAAGATATAGACTCCCTGCTGCTGAATGATCCGTTTCCGGAGACGGTAAAGCCCGATTATCTCCGCAGCGCGGTGCGGGATTACCCCGTCCGGGGCGGCAAACGCCTCCGCCCCGCTCTCGTGATCTGGTGTTGTGAACTGCTCGGCGGCAGACGCGAAGAGGCTCTGTACCCTGCTGCCGCCGCAGAAGTGTATCACAACTGGACTCTGGTTCACGATGATATTATCGATCAGGATGTGACCCGCCGCGGGAAACCGGCGTGCCATATTACGCTTCAGGAAGAGTTGAACCGTTTTCAACTTTCTCCAACCGATGCCGCCCGTTCCGGCAGAGATTTCGCCATCCTTGCCGGAGACTTGCAGCAGGGGTGGGCAACGGATTTGATTTTGCGCTCCGCAGAGCATGGTGTAACGGCAGAAAAAATCCTGCTGATCCTGCGGAAACTGGAGCAGTACGCCAATGTGGAACTGATTTCAGGCGAAGCGTTGGATGTGGAGTTTTCTCTGCGCAATGTGGAGAGCGTTCCGGAAACGGAAGTCCGCGAGATGATCTATCTGAAAACCGGAGCATTGCTCCGCTTCTGTGCAGAAACGGGAGCCGTGATCGCGGGCGGTACAAGCGATGAGATCGACCATCTCGGACGTTTCGCCGCCGCCGCCGGAATGGCGTTTCAGTTGAGAGATGATTATCTGGGGATATTCGGAGATTTTTCCTCTTTCGGCAAGGCGATCGGCGGAGACTTGCGGGAGAAGAAGGCAACTCTGCTTTTAAGCAAAAGTATCGCCATGGCTTCGGAGAGTGAAAAAAATACCCTGCTTTCGCTTCTGGGCAAAGAGGAATACTCCGCAGAAGACCTGAAAATCGTCCGTGAAATCATGCAGAAAGCAGGAGATGCCGTCCGGCAGGAAGCGCAGAATCTTGCCGATGAAAGCAAACAAATTCTTATGAGTTTTCCCGACTCTCCGGCGCGCGCCCGTCTGCTGGCTCTGGTGGATTACCTGATCGACCGTCAAATCTGATCCGTCCGCTTCAAGGTCAGCATACACTCTTCCGGCACAGCGGTTTTGTAAAGTTCCTGCTGCAGTTTTCCGATTGCGGCATGGATATTTTCTGCAACCCGGCGGTTGGCTTTGAAACTTTCACAAACGCTCTTGTAATAAAGGTATGGCCCTTCGCCGGTCTTGGTTGCGAGCCATTCATCCACAGCGGAGAATTCCTCTGCGATGCTGCTGCACTCCTGCAATTTTTTGATCATGAGGCGCGTCATAACAGCATCACGCAGTTTTATTTGAAGGAGGCGCAAGCGGGAGCAGATATCACGGATTTTTTCCGCTTTTTTCCGGTTGGCGGTCGGCAACTCTGAAAGTTGGATGCCTTCAGAAAGTTCTTCTGCGGTGAAACAGCCGAGACATTCCGCTTTTTCATCTTCGAGCCGGTATTTCCCGGGAGATAAATTCCGGACGACAAGTTTTTCGCCGCCGAAAAATTCGGAGACCGGATAAAGTGCATCTGCCTTTTTCATCGCATCCTTATCCCCCAGAAACGGCAGATGTTCCGGCAGAAAAGAAAAAGATAACTCATCTGTGCCGGAAATACATTTCACCTTGCATGCGCACGTTTCAATCACTCCGGAGCGGGTATCGAGAACGGCTTGCACCGGATTGAGAGTTCCGTTCAATGTTTTCAGGTAGAGAACCGTCATAACATACTGTCCGCTCCGATTGGGGTGAACGCGGTCATTGCTGTAAAGAATTCCGGTTCCGCCGCGAATGAGTTCCAGCATGGGGTGATAAAGATCAATCAGCGGTAATTGATATTTTTCAGCCAGTTCTTCTGCAATGACTGCGATACGGGAAAGTGCTTTTTCATTTACTCCCTTTCCGCAAACGGGGGCGTGAGCGGATGCATATTCATCATAAGGCGGAGGGATGACCAATACGATTTTAACCTGATGAGCCGACAGGGTTTCGATGCATTGGATCATATATTTCCGATAATTTTCAACCGCCTCTTCCCGTTGAGCCAGATTGGATGCATCCGGTTCTGTGATATAATAAAGCGGGTAGTTGACATCATTCATCCCGAAAGAGATGAAAACTCGGTCGGGTTTTTGAGCAAGAATATCAAATTCAATGCGCTCCATTCCGGAGCGGGCACTGCCGCCGGAGATGCCGCCATTGAGCATTTTAACAGGATATTCAGGGTGCTTTAATGCGTGAATTTGCTGTAAATCCATAAAATAATAACCGCAGTGCGTAGTGCTGGAACTGAAAAAAATGATTTTTTCGTCCTTTTTGAAATCTGCAAGTGTAAGTTTTGTACCCATATTATCCATTCTCCTGAAACAATTTTTGATTTTCGCACGTACTATACATCAGATATGCTTTTTTTCAAGAGTTCTGTGGAGAA
The DNA here is from genome assembly GCA_017466125.1 of Lentisphaeria bacterium. Lineage (GTDB taxonomy): Bacteria > Verrucomicrobiota > Lentisphaeria > Victivallales > Victivallaceae > Victivallis. Next base: position 27,463 of record JAFTUS010000155.1, read on the forward strand.
TTTTTGAAAAAAGAGCAATACAGCTTGAATGGCTTTGGCTGCGACAGCGGAAGGATGGACAAAATGGACAATGATGGACTTTATGGACGGGGGTGCTGGTGCGGCAGGCAGAGACGCTTGGTGTCGTCTCTCGCCGCACCAGGAGGCTCTTGTACTATCAGTCAACGTCTCTCGCCGCACCAAGGGCATTTTGTCCGACAAGTCCGACAAGTCCGACATGTCCGCCCCTCCCTCCGCCGCAGCCAAGGGCAACCGCGATGCCGATTTGTTGAACATTGGTTGAACAAAATCATTTTTAGGCATTTTTTTCAAAAAATTTCTTGAATTCACAAAAAGGGCATGTAGTTTTACACAGAGCAATAAAATCGTAACTTCGCATAATATCAATTATGTGAAGTCGAAAATGAGAAATTACCCTCAAACTAAAAACACAACAAAGGGAGAAAGGAAAATCATGAAGAAAGATAACCTCAAACAGCATAACATAATTGATATTATGCGACATTTCACCCTCATCGAACTGTTGGTCGTAATCGCCATTATTGCAATCCTCGCCGCCATGCTGCTGCCCGCCTTGAATAAAGCACGTGCCAAAGCCCGTGAAGCAAGTTGTATCAGCAATAAAAAACAGGCGATGCTCGGTCTTACTCAATATATGGATGACTATAATGGTTTTTATCTTGCCCAGAACAGTCAGCAGCTCTGGTTCGGCGTCCTTGCCAGTAACGGAACCAAGATTTTGAATGTTGACCATTATACCAATATGAATTTGAACTACATGACTCTCGATGTTGCACGCTGCCCCGAAATCGCCAGCATAACGACCAATGCCGACATGTGGGGATGGGGATACGGCATCAACCGCACCAAACCCACCCAGTTGACAGAAAGACCCAGCGCAGAAGCAACGCTGGGTGCCTTTATGACGGAAGCTGTTGCAAACGAAACCTATTACGGTTCCAATATCCGCATGACAAATCCCTCTGCAACTCCGCTGCTGGCTGACACCTGGCACACCAACAACAAAAAAGGACATCCCTATTTTGAACGGCGCAATGATACAGTGGGACTCCGTCTCATTCACAACGACCGTTCCCCGATCGCATTTGCAGACGGTCATACCGCCTCTGTCGGACAGCACGATATGTATAACGGCTTCAATCCGTTCACGATGATGGACGCCGCCGGAAATAAATTGACGAATGTTTATTGATTCAGGTTTTTACAATGAAAAAGAAATTTACTCTGTTGGAACTCAATGCAGTGATCGGAGTTTCTGTGCTTTTTCTTGCCCAGATCCCGATCGCGATGCAGCAGGCAAAACGCGGTGTGCTGGAAGATATGTGCCTTGCCAACAAGCAGAAGGTATACGCCGGTATCATGCAGTACACCAACGACTTCAATGGTCTGTTTTTCATTCAGGAATCACAGAAACTCTGGCATGGAGTCCTTGCCAGCAACGGCAAAAAACTTCTCTCCACCAATCATTACACAAATTTGAATTTGCGGTATATCACGCTTGATGCGGCAAGTTGCCCGGCAGTTTCTGCGATCTCGACAAAAAAAGATAATTGGGGCATGAGTTACGGCATCCAGCGCACCACTCCTTCGCAGATGAAAGAACGCCCCAACGTGACTCCGCAACTGGGCGAATTTATCATTGAACTCAAGAAAAATGAACGCTACTACGGCAACCTCCGACTGATGAAAAACAGTGCAGCAACTCCATTGCTGATGGATACGTGGCACAGCGGCAACAAAAAAGGTTATCCCTTTTTCGCCCGCCGCAATCAGACCGTGGGAAGTTTCCTTGTTCATGACGGCAAGACCGGAAATACTTTTGCAGACGGCAGCAGCGATATACTGTCTCCGGATGCTTTCAAGGCCGGTTTCAAGCCGTTTTCCATGATAAATAAAGATTTCACAACCTTCCATATCAGTTACAAATAGTTTTCCATGAAACGATTTTTTCTCTTACTGACGGCAGTATGTATCTCTGCCGGAAGTTCTTTTTCTGCCGAACCGCGCTTCCCGGAAAAAGAATCCGGCTGGGGCATCTGCGGCAATTTCACCCGTTGGGCATCGATGCAAACCGACCAGGAAGTGAAACGGGATCGTCTGTTGGGCGTTGATATGCTCCGCATGGATTTCGACTGGATGCATATTGAACCGAAGCGGGGCGTATTTCACTGGCAGAAAGTCGATCGCGCCGTTGCCGCCGCCCGCCGCAACGGATTGCAGATCCTCGGCATCATCGACAAACGGGTCCCGCTCTGGGAAAAGAATACATCTCTCTTGCAAAACAAAGAAATCTACCTCAATTACCTGCGGAAAATCGTGACCCGTTACAAAAACGATATCCGCTATTGGGAAGTTCTGAACGAACCGGACGTCTATAACGGGGCAGATCGCAACGGCGGTGTGGTTCCGGCAGAAGATTATCCGGAAATCCTCAAACTCTCCTACAAAACCATCAAATCCATTGACCCCGGTCTGACCGTCGTTTTCGGTTCCGCCGGGAAAAAAATTCTGGAACCCGCCCTGCAAGCGGGCATGGCAGACTATTGCGACGTCTGGAATTTGCACTGCTACAACCGGGTTGACCCGGAACTGCGGGTCGGAACATGGCTCGGAGAGTACAAAGACCTCTATAAAAAGCATAACGCCTTTGACCGTGAAATATGGATCACAGAGACCGGCCGTCCGACCAGTTACCGTTACCCCCGTGCCGTGGCAGTACGCTGTGCATTGGAATATCTGAAAATAAATCCCGAAAAATGCGGTATTTTAACGCTCTATCATCCCGATTTTGACTACGCATCCGAACAGATGATCCTGCGTGCGGAAGACATCGGCGACTTCAAAAAAATCCGTCAGATCCGTACCGGTCAACTTGACAGTTCCATGGTTAAAGAGTATCCGCTGCTGATGATCTATGACGAATTTTATCCCCGTGATGACTTTCAGAAAATCGTTGATTATGTCCGCAAGGGCGGAACGCTGCTGTGTCTGGGCGGCGTTCCTTTCCATTCAGAAGTTTTCATGGAAAACGGCAAAGTCATCCGGCGCGGCGGCAATGCAAAAAAACGCTGCAAAGATCTCCATATCGGTATCGAAATGTGGTGGACTCCTTACGGAAAAGCCGTAAATCTGCCGAAATTCTTTGATAAAATGGAACCCGATTGGGATACGTTCCCGCTGGTTCCGGGACTGGATTTCAAACGTTATGACCGCGGCCCTCATGAAGATCCGTTATTCGGAGCATTACGTTTTCTGACAGAAACCAATCTGAAACCGGGGGACACCTTCGTACCGATGTTGTGGGCAAGTTGGAAAAACGGCAAAAAATATCCGGTCGCAGGGATCTACCAGTTCGACAGTGAACTGAAAGGAAATATTTTTGCTTTTCTTCCCCACTATATGCCGTTTCAATTTCCGCATACCGGGGACGATCAGGCGCGGCTGCTGGTTCGTGATGCTCTGCTGCTGCGGGGCATGGGCTGTTCAAGAATTTTTCCATACCGGCTTCATCAGGCGGAAAACGGCGATCATCCGGAACAGCACTACGGACTCTGTCACCGGGATTTCCGCCCCAAACCCGCTTATTTCGCCTATCAGAATTTGATCAGAATGTGTCCGAAAGGTTCGACCCGTATCCAATTGACAGACTACAAAAACGGCGCATGGACCGCGACATGGGTAAGACCGGACAACATCAGGATCACAGCAGTATGGACCCGCGTCCGTCCGCAAACGGTCACGCTGACATACAACGGTAAACTGCGGCGGGTCAGAGATTATCTGGGCAACATCGTTTCCGGCACAAAACCCAACGCATTCCGTATCAATAGCGGCGTTCTCTATCTGGAAGGCCCCGCCAATGTCAAATTGAATAATTTCAGATAAAACACAGAACAAACAAGACTCAAAAGGAGAAAAATGAAATGAAAAAGCATCTGTTGTTTTTACTCGCTCTTTGTCAGGCGACACTGTTTGCGGCGGCAATTCCGTCTACTCCGCCTCCGGCGGACTTCAAACCGCAGCAGTCTGAACACTACGTTTACGGCCGAGGCTGGCTCTATCCGCCCCTGCCGTCCAATACCAAAACGGTCGAAGTTACCGTATTCGGCTTCAAACACAATGCCAAAACTGAACTTGCCGTCGAAGTCATGGAACGGGCATTTTTCTACAAACCCGTTACTCTTTTCTGGGGCGGCGGCAGAAACAAATTCCGTGTCAGGGTGGAAGATTTCAAACCCCGCGTTCCGTACGGCATCGACTGGAACTTCTCTCATGCGGTAAGATTTCTGATCCCGCCGGAACTGGGAGAAGTCCGTTTTGTCCGTCCTGTGGAGTTTCATCCCCCCCGCAGTAAACCGTGGTATGAGATCGCCGACCCCAAACCGCCCCAAAAAATCATCGGCACCAGAGTGTGGACAGAAGGTCTCTCCTTTACCGGTCTGGGGCGGTATCCCAACAGTCAGCGTGCCGAAAATCTTACAGAAACCGTTTTCGGCGACTCCTTTCAACTGCTGTTGAGTGAAACCGACCGCTGCAACTTTCTGATGAGACCCGCAGTTGCCCCCGGTTCAAAATTCAAAGAAAAAGTGGATATCGACTTTATCAAACGTGTTGTGACCAACACCGGCAGCAAAGGCGAAGTCATCAAAGTGACCGCCTCCAACGCCGCCCCCGGTTTTCTGATCGACACCAATGTTCCCATGGAGATTTTGTATACCGGACTTCAGCGCAGCAAAGTGATCGAAGGCTATGTGGGGGAAGATACCACTGACTTTATCAAACATACCGTCAAACACAATTTGAACCCGAAACAGCGTGCAAAATTCCGTTGTTCCGGTATTCTTCTGCCCGGAACGGGCAAAATCGCCGCTCCGGAAACAGTGAAAACGATCGACTTCGCCAAACTTTCAGAACCCTGGGTGGTGATGATATGGGATTTGCCCAATCACGTTGTTTCCAAGGGTTATTGGCACAAAAACGGCAAAAAAACGGCTTTGCTTATTACAGCAGAGGGGAAAGCCGTTTTTGCCGACGGAGCCATTTCACTGGATAAAGGTACTGTCGGCATCAGCGGCAGTTTCAACAATCTGCTTCCGGCAAATCCTGACCCGGCGGTATTGAGTGCAAGAGCCTCCCAACTGGCAAAAATGCTCCGCAACTATCCGCAGGAGTTCAAAGAGTTCTATCATGTGACCGACAAAGAGGTCATGATCCGCAACGAATTCAAGTACAGAGCATGGGGAGATAAGAAATTCCGGGCGGCGGACTACGCCCCCATTCCGCCGGTGCTTGCCGCCAACAGTATCTTCACGCGCAGTATGAAACTGCCCGTGACACAGAAGATGCTGGATGAGGCATTTGCTACCATGCATGGTCCTTATACCTTCATCCCCGGCAGTGTTCTTGATTATACCATGACCCGTTTCCCCTTTGACCATGCGCTGCCGCCGTCGGTTGCCGACTCCGACGAGGAACTCAAACAGGCGGAATTCGTCATAAAGAACACGCCGCCGCCTTTCCACGGCCGTCCCTACAAGACTTACCGTGAGATCTTCGGCATGGATGCCGACGTCCACCGGGTCATGCCGATGAACAATATGCTCTGCTGGGGTTCTTACAGTGCAGAGACCCGCAAACATATCACCGACATGCTCAAACTCGGGATCGAACGTTCATGCAGTGAACATCTCTGGCTGAACCGGAAAGAGATGCACACCAACCGTCCTTATATTCTGAACGGCTGGCCCGCTGATGTGATCGATGCGGCAAAAGGCCGCTACTATCAGGGCGATGCCAACACCATGAATTCCAGCGTTTGGTTCGGACTTTACATGTACGGGAAATACTCCGGTGACTGGGACTTTGTCCGTGAGAAAATGCCGCTGATGAAGGCCCTGTATATCTACGATGAAATGGTCAACGCATGGGATAATCCCGGACCTTCCGGACGTGACCATATCCACCTGACCGAAATCGATATGGATACCATTTCAGCCATGGGGCTGGGTGCTTTGGAAAAGATCGCCCGCACTCTGGGAGACAAGGAGTTTGAAGACCGCGCCGCCTATGTCCGGGTAAAAAGTTTGAACTGCTGTATTGCCAAAATCGTCTTCGACCGCTGGCTGCTCGCCGAAGATGATCCCCGCAGAGAACTGGCGGTCATGCGCGGATTTTTCGCCAACGTTGCCTACTTCCGTCAGTTCAAAAACATTCCTGCCGGAGTGGGCAGTATCTCAACGGAAGCGACTTGGAGCAACTGGTTCACGACTCAGCCCGAATTGCCCCTTGAACTTGCCCGTGCCGTCAAACCGGAGTTTATCAAAGCCTATCAGGAACGCCTGTTGAGACTTTTCCCGGTCTTTACTTCCTTCCCCGAAAAAAATTATACCCATCCGTGGAATTATGAAGATATGGTCTTTAATTCACTGGAAGTGCTGTTGGCTCTGGGCGAAGTTGACAGAGCAGAAAAAACATACGACAAGTGGTTCAGACAGGTTTATGACGGCAAATACAGTTTCTGGCGTCAGCACTGGAAGGGAACCTCACTCTTCCACGGCTCCTACGCCGGGACGATCGCCCGTCTGCGCGCAGCAAAATACGGTTTTGAATTGCGCGACTGGGAACCGGCAGTCATCACGGTTTACCGTTTGGATAAAAAGACGATGACGGTCCATTTGGAACTGGAAAGCAAGAAAGCCTTCACTCTGCGTTTCCGTTCCGTGAAAAAGCCGATGCTTGAAAAGGTTGTCAAAACGGCTCCGGAAGAGTATTCACTCGCCTGTAAAGCCGGGAAAACCAAATTGACCATTCCGCTGAAATAAATTTCAGTGTATGAAAAGGCCGTTGCAAAACCTCAAAAAAGTAAGCAACGGCCTTTTGCGTATGGGAGTATACGATTACTTGATGCTCAGCACGCCGCCGACGTCGGCACTGTTTGCCATCGCAGCGTAACGGGCGAGATAACCGTGTTTGATTTTGGGTTCACGGGGCTGCCAGACGGCGCGGCGTCTGGCAAGTTCCTCCTCCGGAACTTCCAGCGTGATAGAGCGGTTGGGAATGTCAATGGAGATCATATCACCCTCTTCGACCAGAGCGATCGTACCACCGGCGGCGGCTTCGGGACTGACGTGCCCGACACAGGCTCCGTGGGTCGCTCCGGAGAAACGGCCGTCCGTGATCAACGCAACCGAGTCCCCCAAACCACGACCGATGATGTAACTGGTCGGAGCAAGCATTTCCTGCATACCGGGACCGCCCTTGGGGCCTTCGTAACGGATCACGACCACATCACCCTCTTTGACCTTTCCGGCAAGAATACCTTCACATGCCTCTTCCTGACTTTCAAAGATGACGGCAGGTCCTTTGTGGCAGAGCATGGCAGGCGTCACGCCCGCCGCTTTGACCACACTGCCGTTGGCAGCAAGGTTTCCGAACAGAATGGCAAGTCCGCCTTTCTGACTGTACGCATTTTCCAGCGTGCGGATAATCGTACCGTCCGGAGCGGGTGCGGCGTTATACTGTTCGGCAAGCGTCATGCCGGAAACCGTCGGACAGGAGCCGTCGATATTGCCGACTTTGGCGATTTCTTTCAGGATCGCCATGATCCCGCCGACCCGGTTGCAGTCTTCCACGATGTGATACTCGGAAGAGGGGGCAAGACGGCAGATGTTGGGCGTCGCTGCTGAAATTTCATCCAGCTTCTTCAAATCCACCGGAACTCCGGCTTCATGTGCGACTGCCAGCGTATGAAGCACGGTATTGCTGCTGCCGCCCATTGCCATATCCAGCACCAGAGCGTTGTTGAGAGAAGCGGGGGTCACGAAATCCTTGGCACGGGGCGGATTTTCCATTTTTGCCATTTCCACGATGCGGAAAGCGGCTTTGCGCCAGAGTTCGACCCGTTCCGGGGCATCGGCGGCAACGGTACCGTTGCCGGGCAGAGCGATACCGAGGGCTTCGCAGAGGCAGTTCATGCTGTTGGCAGTGAACATGCCGGAGCAGGAACCTGCGCCGGGACAGGAAGTACATTCCAGATATTCCAGTTCAGCATCGTCGATCTTACCGACACGGTGGGCGGCAACACCTTCAAAAATGGAGTTCAAGTCGGTATCTTTGGAACCGTCGGAACTCTTGCCCGCACGCATCGGGCCGCCGGAGGCGAAAATGGTCGGAATGTTCAACCGCATGGCACCCATGAGCATACCGGGAACGATCTTATCGCAGTTCGGGATGCAGATCATGGCATCGAAAGGATGTGCCGAACCCATGGTCTCCACACTGTCGGCGATGATCTCACGGCTGGCGAGAGAGTATTTCATGCCGGTATGTCCCATAGCGATACCGTCGCAAACGGCGATGGTGTTGAATTCGTACGGCACACCGCCCGCTTCGCGGATGGCATCACAGATGATTTCGCCGACTTTCTTCAAATGGCAATGGCCGGGAACGATATTGGTGTAGGAGTTGCAGACACCGATAAAGGGCTTTTTGATGTCTTCGGGGGCGATTCCGGTCGCACGCATCAAACCGCGATGGGGAGCGCGCTCCAGACCTTTTTTCATAATATCACTGCGCATTGTTAAATCCTTTCTGAATTGCGTTTGATATATTATTTATCAATAAAAATCATCAAAGACTTCGATGATCTTACGTTTCATACGATGTTTTTCCAAACCCATAATGGCGAAACAGCCCCGCACCTCCACAGGAAAAGGAAGACCTTTTATATAGAGACGTTTGCTTTGCGTGACCTGTTCCAGCCGTTTTTTCCCGGGGGCGGAAGTCGGATCGAACTTGTAAACGCCGATCTCGGAGTTGTCGATCAGAATTGCGGCTCCGGAGGTGGCACGGAAAGGCTCTCCCGGCAGCGGACGGACACTTTTCACCTTGAAGCCTGCCTGCCGCAGACGGGCGGCGAAATCTTCCGGTTTCAAATAGTTGTTGTCATAACTTTTGCATCCGTTCAGAAACAGCACTGCCAGACAAACTGCCGCGACAGTAAGAATGACTTTTCTCATATCCGCCTCCTTTTCAGTTCACAAAACGGTTGCCGCAATCCCATTCAGCGGGAACTTCTCCCTCCCACGGGATAACCTTGGGGATGCCGGGGAAAAGGTCGAATGCGTTATCGGCGATTTTCACTTCCCCATTTACATCCGGACAGAATTTCCAGACAAAATCATCGGCGCACAGCGTCAGTTTGCCGTCTCCGCAACTCATGCGGATACGGGGTTCTGCTGCCATATCGAGGTTGCCGAAGCGTTCCACAAACAAACGGTGATACGCAACTTCACAGCCGTTTGCGTCATTCAAAACAGCGAAAACGCCGCTCTTGTCCAAACCGGTCTTTTCCCATTCCGCTTTGGAGAAACGCACCAGTTCGGTGGAGGCGTTGGCATTGAGCGTAACGGCAAGAGTTTCATCTTTCGGCAGACCGCCTTTCAAGTTGAAAATGCCGTAATGCAGTTTACCCTGCCATGCCTCATTACCGTCGTTGACGCCGTAAATGACGACTTCATCGCCCTGATCGACCGCAACGACCGCTTTTTCTGCGAAAGCACGGCGGACGGGGTGGAAAGAGAGTTTCTTCCGCAGATAATAGTCGATGATCGTCCAGCCGTTGGTGACGGGCCAGGAGTCGTTGAACATCCAGAAGATCGCCGATGAAGTCGAGTACATCCGGCGGCGGTAGTTGTAAATGTATTCCTCAAGCCCCTCTGCCTGAAGCAGTCCTGAAATAACAGCATAGTCTTCGAGAGACATTTTGAGAGCATCTTTTCCCGTCCACAGCGAAACGGTGGTGTAGCAGTGTCCGAGTTCGCCCCATTCGGTATCGCGGCGGGCGAAGGTGTTGTCATGGTGATCCCATGAAAACGAACGGACATAGCGTTCATTTTCGGGCAGAAACTGTTTCAGGGTCGGAATGGTGGATGCGCCCAGCACGCCGCCCTCGTTGGGGAAGCGGTCGAAATATTCCCGATACCCCCAGAAATCGGTTCCGCCGGGGGAGTTCAGCGCGATCCCCCACGGGTGCTGGTCGCCGCAAGAGGGGTCGTTGGGCAGTTTGCCGTCCGGAGAAGAGGGAGAACTTGCCCAGTAGAACACCTGCGGAGCATTTTTCCAGACGATCTCTTTCAGATAGTGATGGAAAATCGCATGATCGTTCCACGCGGTACGGCTTTCCGGATACCAGTCAAGATTGGCAAGTTCCAGTTCGTTGTTGCCGCACCAGACTGCCATGGAGGGGTGATTGTTGAGGTAGCGGACGGTATACTCCGCCTCGGCACAGATATTTCTGATAAAGCCGGGGTCTTCGCCCGGATATTTGGCACAGGCATAGATGAAATCGTGCCAGATCAGAATACCCGCCCTGTCGCAGGCATTGCAGAATTCACGGGTCATGTAGATCCCGCCGCCCCAGATGCGGAGCAAGTTGAAGTTCGCCTCGACAGCAATATCAACCAATTCTTCAAAACGCTTGCCGTCCACCTCACTGTAATAGAGGTCGGCGGGAACGAGATTGCCCCCCTTGCAGAATACAGGACGGTCGTTGATATTGATGATGAAATACCGTCCGGATTCGGGGTGTTTGGACTGATCGACGGTCACTTTACGGACACCGAAAGTACGGGTCTCTTTTGCCCCGGCGAATTCGATTTCGGCAGTATAGAGGAACTGCTTTCCGCAACCGGCGGGCCACCAGAGTTCGGGTTCATTCAATTCAAGAGAGAGTTCACAGGTCGATTTTCCTTCCGGCAGGGCGAACTCTTTTTCCACGGTATCCCCGGTCTCTTTCACGGTCACTTTGAGGGTCGCTTTATCCCCCTGTGCCGCATTGCAGTAAGCGTCAGCGGCAACAGTAACAACGGCGGACTTCAAATCATCGGCGGCAAGCGCGGAAAGCGAGATCAATCCGGCGAGCGCACCGGGAGCGTATTCCAACCGGACATCCCCCAGAATACCCACATTCTGAAGCCGCGGATGCCAGTCCCAACCGCTCTGGTGCTGGGATTTGCGCAACCAGTTGCGTTTGGTCATCCACGTCGTATCCGGCAGAGCCGGGTTGAATTTTCCGTAATGATCCGAATAGGCAAAAACGCCGCTTTCAAGTACAACGACGAGCGTATTTTCTCCGGCTTTTACTTTGCCGGAAACATCGATCCGGGCGGGATAAAGGGCGTTTTCAGAGACGCCGGCCTTTTCGCCGTTGAGATAGATTTCAGCAATCATCTCCAAACGGTCAAAGACCAGATGTGCCGTTCCTGAAACGGCTTCTGCGGGAGCATCAAACGTGCGGCGGTAGATCCAGAAACACTCTTCCACCCAGCGGGCCTTGAGGCTGTTTGCTCCGTAATTCGGGTCATCGAGCAGCCCGTTTTTCTCCAGCACCCGATGGATGGGGGCAGGGACTTCGGCATCCAGCAAACGGCGGCCGACGGCAGGACGCACCTGCGAAAACTCTTCAAAAAAGCTCATCTGACTGCCTTCGGCATAGGTCAGACTCCAAACGCCGTTCAAACACAAACTTTTTTTCATTCTTATTTATTCTCCGATATAAAAAACGTTGCCTTCGGGGTCCTGTCCCCGCAGAAAAGTTCCGATACTTCCCTGTATTTCCACCAGTTCCCCGCAGAAATTTTCTTTTTTGAAAAATTCTTTCACCGCAGCCAGTTCTTTTACTTTGAAAGTAAAAGCCGAAGCCGCCGATGCGTGTTCCAGATAGGGAGCATCGCACTTTTCCAGATAGAGTACCGTTTTGGGGGCAAGACGGAACCGGACAAGAAATGTACTGTTGATTTCCGGTTCGTCCAATTCCAGCAGCCGTTGATAGAAAATACGGCATCGATTCAGGTCCCGGACCCTGATTACAGTACCAAATTCTTCCACTTCCATAAAAATTTCCCTAATTTAGATTGCAAAATCGCTTGTAAACTTATATATTATATAAGATAATTTTAAAATTGCAACTGAAAAATTCAATATTTAGGAGATTTTCAAGTGAATAACAACGTTTATCAGAACCCGTTGACCGACCGTTACGCCGGAAAAGAGATGAGTTTCATCTGGTCCCCCCAGTTTAAACACTCCACCTGGCGGCGGCTGTGGGTCATGCTTGCCAAATGCGAAAAAGAACTCGGTCTGGATATCACCGATGCCCAGATCGCCCAGATGGAGGCTCACCTTGACGACATCGATTTTGAAAAAGTCGCCGTCGTCGAAAAAGAACGCCGCCATGACGTGATGAGCCACATCACCGTCTTCGGGGAACAGTGTCCCGATGCCATGCCCATTATCCACCTGGGCGCGACCAGTTGTTTCGTGACCGACAATACCGAACTGATCCAGATGCGGGAAGGCTTGAAAGTCCTCCGCAAAAAACTGCTCAAACTGATCGAACAACTCGCCTCTTTCTGCGATGAATACAAAAATATGCCGATGCTGGGTTTCACCCACTTCCAGCCCGCCCAGTTGACCACGGTCGGCAAACGTTTCAGCCTCTATTTGCAGGATCTGTATCTGGATTTTGAACGCATCGACGAAGAAATCGGCAGAATCCCCTTCCGCAGTACCAAAGGCACGACCGGAACTCAGGCAAGTTTTCTGGAACTCTTTGACGGCGACCACGACAAGTGCCGTCAGTTGGAAAAGAATGTTGCCAGAGGCATGGGTTTCGACAACGTGATCTTCCTTTCCGGTCAGACCTACACCCGCAAAGTGGACTACTATGTCGTCTCCATTTTGAGCGGCCTCGCCCAGAGTGCCTCCAAGATGGCAAACGACATCCGTCTGCTCGCCAGCATGAAGGAGGTGGAAGAACCTTTCGGCAAAAAACAGATCGGTTCCAGTGCCATGGCATACAAACGCAACCCCATGCGCAGTGAACGCGTCTGCTCTCTGGCGCGTTATTTGATGAACCTCCCCGGCAACGCCGCCATGACGGAGGCGACCCAGTGGTTTGAACGCACCCTCGATGACTCCGCCAACCGCCGCATCGTGCTGCCGGAAGCCTTCCTGACGGCAGATATCATTCTTTCACTTCTTATCAACATCACCGACGGCTTGCAGATCTGGCCCGCCGTCATCGCCAAACACATTCAATCGGAACTGCCCTTTATGGCGACCGAAAACCTGCTCATGGCGACCGTCAAAAAAGGCGGCAACCGCCAGGAACTCCACGAAGTCATCCGCGAAAACTCCATGGAAGCCGCCCGCCGGGTCAAAGTCGAAGGTGCCGACAACGATCTGCTCGACCGTCTGCGCAAAGCCGATGCCTTTGCCCCCATCCGCGACGAATTTGATTCTCTGCTCGACCCCGCGACCTTTGTCGGCCGCGCCCCGCAGCAGGTGGCAGATTTCCTCGCAGAAGTCATCCATCCGCTGCTGGATGCGAACAAAGAACTGCTCGCCGGTGCGGAAGGTGAAAGCATCAACGTGTAGGAGCGGAGCATCATGAAACTTTGTGCCATTCAAATTCCCTTTGCCCAAAATCCGGCAGATGCGGAAAAATCCGTTGAGATCGCCATTGCAGAATTGAACAAGTGCGATGCCTCCTGCGATCTTATTCTCACTCCGGAATATACCAATGCGCCCGGCAAATTCCCCAAGGGCGAACTGCTGCCTTTCGCCAAAGCGCATACCGCAAAACTCATTGCCGCCGCACAGGATGCCGCCCGCCGCTGCAATGCCATCGTTGCAGTAAATCATCTGGCGGAGTTCGCTCCCGGTGAATTCCGCAACGTCACCCGGGTCTTTGACCGCTCCGGCAACATGGCGGGCGAATTCTGTAAACAGCATTTGCCCGTTGCCGAAAAGAAAAGCGGCGTTGCAGACAACTACACCTGGAGTTTCCGGGAACCGGCGATCGTTGAAGTGGACGGCATCCGTCTGGGTTTTCTCATCTGCTACGATACCTATTTTTCGGAATACATCGTCCATCTGGCATACCGGAAACCCGATGTGGTGCTGGTCTCCTCCTATCAGCGGGCGGAACGGCACGATGTGCTGCGCTTCCTCAACCAGAACCTTGCATTCACCTGCAACGCCTATGTGCTGCGCGCTTCCGTTTCCATGGGAGAAAATGCCGAAGTCGGCGGCAACGCCATGATGGTCGATCCCGAAGGACATATCCTTGCAGAGTTCGGCAGCAAGGTCGGCACACTCTCCTGCGACGTGGATGACATCCACTACAAGTACATGCGTTCCAACAGTTTCGGCGGAGATATGATCCCCAACGATCAATTTGTTTCACAGGGACGCACCCCGTGGAGTTACCGCCCCGCCGGGAGCATGACCATTCCGGGTGAAAAAGAGTACCCCTACCCCCGCATCTGCGCTCATCGCGGTTTCAGCAAAGCCGCGCCTGAAAACACCATGGCGGCATTCGGCGCAGCGGTCGCCCTCGGCGCGCCGGAGATCGAACTGGATGTGCGTTTCTCCAAAGACGGCGTCCCCATGGCGATCCACGACGATTTTCTCGAACGGGTCTCCAATGGAACCGGCGTCATTCAGGATCATACCCTTGAAGAACTCAAAAAACTGGATTTCGGAGTTCACTTCAACGAAAAATTCGCCGGAACGACCATTTCCACTTTTGAAGAAGTCCTCGCCAAATTCGCACGGCAGGTCATCATCAATCTGCACATCAAATCCGTGGGAGAAACCTATCCGGAAGAGTATTTCAAAAAGATCATCGCCCTGCTGGAAAAATATGATATGATGGAACATGTCTACTTTATGGCGACCCCCGAAATCTACGACGTCGCCATGAAGTACGCCCCCCAGATCCCCCGGTGCATGAGTGCCGATGCCGGGATGTGGGAAATCGTGGATAATGCCATTAAGTGCAACTGCCAGAAGGTTCAGTTCTTCACTCCTTACTACAATCAGGAGATGATCGACCGCGCCAAGGCTCACGGTATGATCTGCAATCTCTTTTTCAGCGATACGCCGGAGGATATTCCCCGTCTCTTCGATATGGGCATCGATACCATCCTCACCAACGATTACCACCTTGTGGCAAAAGCCGCAGAGAAATATATTGCAAGCAAAGGAAAATAAAAATGGCTTTTCTGGACAACAATTATCTTATCACCAACGCCGCCGGGAAAATTCTTTTTGAGAAGATCAAAGACCTGCCCGTCATCGACCCCCACAACCATGCCAACGTCAAAGAGATCGCCGACAACGGCCACTACGCCGATGCGTGGCAGCTCTTTGCTGCGACCGACCACTACGTTTGGGAGATGCTCCGCAAACGGGAAGTTCCGGAAGAACTCATCACCGGCAAAAACAACTCCAACCATGACAAATTTCTCGCAATGGCAAAAGTTTTCCCCGAAATCGCCGGAAATCCGGTCTATGAGTGGATCCATCTGGATTTGAAACGCTACTTCGGCATCGATGATCTGCTCTGCGAAGCCAACGGCGAAAAAATCTGGCAGGAGGTCAACGCCAAACTTGCAACGGATGCTTTCCGCCCGCAGGCACTGCTCACCGGGCCGTTGAACGTGGAAGTGATGAGTTCCACCGACGATCTTATCGACACGCTGGAAGATCATGCCCGGGTCAATGAGGCTGTCGGCAGAACCCTGATCCGTCCCACCTGGCGTCCTGACAAGGCGATGAAGATTTTTGCCTCCACATGGCGGGAATACATCGGTCAGGTGGAAAAACGGTTCGACATGAAGATTTCCTCCTTCGCCGATCTGGTCGATGCCATGAAGAAAAGTCACGACTTCTTTGCCGCTCACGGCTGTCTTGCCAGTGACCACGGCATGGAAATTCCGCTGGGCGTTGATGTGGATTACGCCGAAGCCAACCGTATCTTCCAGAAGGCTCTGGGCGGCGAAAAAGTTTCTGCCGAAGAAGCCGACCGCTATATGGGAGCATTCATGGCAGAAGCCGCTGAACTTAATGCTCAAACCGGCTGGGTCACTCAACTTCATGCCGGTGCCGTCCGTGACGTCCGCAACGTGCTGTGGGATAACCTCGGTCCCGATGTCGGCGGCGACATCAGTGACCACAATCAGGATTTCAGCACCGGTTTGATCTCCTTCCTCAACCGCTTCGACAGCCGTCTCAAAACCGTGCTGTACTGTCTGGATCAGGGGCATCAGGCTACGCTGGCGACCATCTCCCGTGCCTTTGGTTCGACCGTCCGTCTCGGTTCCGCCTGGTGGCTGTGCGATACGCCGATCGGCATGAAACGTCAGTTGGAGTACATCGGTCAGGTGGATCTGTGGTACGACTTCGCCGGAATGGTGTCGGATTCCCGCAAACTCCTGAGTTACGGTTCCCGTTTTGAGATGTTCCGCCGTGTACTCGCCGATGTACTGGGCGAAGCGGTGGAAAAAGGCCGTCTCCCCATGGAAATCGCCGAAACTCTCGCAGAAACGATGGCTTATAAAGAACCGAAACGCTTCTGGGGCTTGTAATTTGCCAAAACCGCATGTATATTTAAGAAAAGACAATTCATTTAATTTTGTGAGGATAAATCCATGAGCGAAAAAGTAAAGAGTGATCTCTACAAGGCGGCGGGTGTCGATATCGACTTGGCAACCGATCTTCTGGGCAAAGTCAAAAAGAAATTTTCCGAGGCGCGCCGTCCGGAAATGCTCTCTCCCATCGGGGGGTTCGGCGGTCTTTTTCAGATCGATCTTTCCAAGTACAAAGAACCCGTAATGGTCTCCAGCATCGACGGCGTCGGCACAAAACTGATGATCGCTATGATGATGGAAAAATATGATACGGTCGGTTACGACATCGTCAACCACTGTATCAACGATATCTCCGTACAGGGTGCTGAACCGGTCTATTTTCTGGACTACATCGGCATCGGCAAACTGCGCAGTCCCCTTTACGAACAGGTCCTCTGCGGCATTGCGGATGCCTGCAAAGCGCAGAATTGCGCCGTCCTCGGCGGCGAAACCGCTGAAATGCCCGGTATGTACGGCAATGACTTCGACCTCGTCGGTGTCATCACCGGTATCGTGGAAAAATCCAAACTCATCACCGGCGAAAACATCCGTCCCGGTCACGTTGCCATCGGTATTGCCTCCAACGGATTGCATACCAACGGTTTCAGTCTGGCGCGCAAAATTCTCTTCGCCGAATGTAATTACACTGTAAACACCTATCTGGATGAACTCGGCGAAACGGTCGGCGAAGCTTTGCTCAAGCCCCATACCTGTTATTTCCCTGCGATCAAAGAAGCGCAGGAACAGGGTTTGGCACTCGACGGCATCGCCCACATCACCGGCGGCGGTCTGTACGACAACGTTCCCCGTATTCTGCCCAAGGATGTGTCGGTGATTTTCGACTCCTCCGTACTGCCCGTCCCCCCCATCTTCAAACTGATGGTCGAAAAAGGCAACGTTGACCCCGTGGAAGCCTACCGTGTCTTCAACATGGGTGTCGGCATGGTCTGGTTCGTGCCGCAGAAAGATGTTGACGCCGCCCTCAAAGCCATCCGCGGCAAAGGCTTTACCGCCGATGTCATGGGTGAAGTCGTTCCCGGCGACGGAACTGTCAAGGTCAAATAAACCTTTCCGGTAAAACCAAACGGCTGCTGCAAAATAATTTTGCGGCGGCCGTTTTTTTCTCTTCCATTTGTGCGGTACCGTTGGAAAACTTTATTTACAGCGGCAGATTTGCTTTATAGGTGCGGGGCGGAACTCCGGTGTATTTTTTGAATGCCAGCGAAAAATGGCTGGCATTTTTGAACCCCAGTTCCCGGGCGATCTCTTTGTGGGACAGTCTGCCGGAGGAGACCAGCTGCCGGGCGTATTCCATGCGCTGGGCGGCGATATACTCCTGCGGAGTGCGTCCGAGCCAGCCCCGGAAAAGCCGTATCAATGTATAGCGGCTGACGCCGGTTTTCCGTGCCAGTGAATTTACGTTGAGATTAGCCCCCATGCTCAATTCAACCAGCGTGACCGCTTTTGCCAGCGGCGGCGGATATTTACGGATACGGCTCTGTTTGTGGATATCCGCCAGTTCCAACAGAAGTTCATATCCGGCGGCGGAATTGCCCTTGCCATCCTGCTGTTTTTCGATGATTTTGCCGATGGAACGGAGTTTCTGTTCAAAGACGGCAGGATTTTCCGGATGAAGGATGCCCGAACCTTTGAAATTCAGCATCTCTGCGATCATGCCGCCGAAGTTGCCGTAGATGATGAGTTGCAGCATCCGCACTTTCTGCTGCTGACAGTCTGTGAGCAGCAGTTGTTCGCGCGGACAGGTTATGAAAATATCACCTTCCTGAAGGACGAACTCTCTGTTGTGCTGTTCAAAGGTCACGCAGCCTTCCAGAACCATTTCCACTGCAACAAAAGGATAATTCACCCGGCGGATGAACCAGGAATTTTTGCGGAAAATATCGGCAAATGACCCCGGCCATATCCCCAGAGAATAGGGGTATTCATCGTACCAGCAAAAACGCGCAATATCTTCACGGGTACGGGCATAGTTCACGCTGAACTCATCGTAAGAGTCCTCGGAATAGCGGGTGATGCTGCCGGATTTCGGAATTTTTTCCACTTACACGCCTTTCACATAATCGAAATACCCCGCCGCCTCCAGCAGTTCCCGTCTGTGAAAATAGGAGGCCCACTGTTTCTTTTCCGGCTTGCTCCAGGCACATTCGCAGTATGCCGCGATCCGGGGGAAGAGTTTGGCAAAGATCCGGTGCTGCGGAAGCATCTCTGTCCAGAGACACGCTTCGATGCCGGCGATGCAATCTTTGACCTGATCCGCCCAGATCACATGGGGGTCTGTCATATAGACTCCTTTTTCGTCAAGAGAAAACATCCATGACTGCCACGGTTCACATAAGTTTGCGGGATAGTCAAAGTAAAGTGAATTGCAAACCGAATAGATCACTTTGTTGCCGGAAGGAGCGATTTTCAACGGTTCACGGATGTCCAGCCACGCCTGTATCATGGTATCTGGGGGATAGAGCTGCCCGGAGCAGGTTCCCCAGACCATGGGGGTTCTGCCGGATTTTACGATAAAACGGGAGAGTTCCACCATGAAATCATTTTCAAGTTCTCTCATGTCGGATAACCCCTTTTTCTGTAAGGCGGCGCGGCATTCCGGACAATTTTCCCAATGCTCAACGGCGGCCTCATCCCCGCCGAGGTGGATCACGGGGGAGTCGGGAAAGAGTTCCATCAGTTCGGTGAACATACTTTTGAGAAAATTCATCGTTTCGGGGTTGCCGATGCAAAGTTCACTGCCGGGATTTTGCGGATCGCAGGCGAACTGCGGATAGTGTTTCAGCAGAAAATCAGAGTGCCCCGGCACATCCACTTCCGGCACGATGCTTATGCCGAGAGTTTTGGCAAAAGCGGAAATTTCCTGAATATCTTCCCGGGAATACTGTCCGTCTGACATCGTTCCCCTGCCGTCCAGCAGCGGGGCAGTTCCGGAGGAGTAACGCCAACCGGGGCCGTCAACCAGATGCCAATGGAAAGAGTTGATGCGGAAGAGCGCAAGGACACGGAGCAGTTTTTTGATTTCCTGTTTGCTCTGAAAATGGCGGGCACTGTCCAGCAGGAAACCGCGTCTGGCAAAACGGGGTTCATCATGGAGCGTTACACCGTGAAGTACGGCGGCGGGGTCACCGGTGATCGTTGCGGCAAAAAGCATCTGCCCGAGAGCGGTGAGCGCGTAAATGGCTCCGTTGAGGTCTCCGGCTGAAACGGCGATGCCGTTTGCATCGATCGTCATTTCCCATGTTTCGGGCGCAAGTGCCGCTTCAGAAACAGTCAGGGAGGCATTGCCGGAACATTCTTCCACATTCAACGCAAGCACCGCAAACACCCGTTTCAATTCGGGGACGGCGGCGGAAAATGTTTCTGTGACCGAAAAAGAGGTCAATTTTTTCAAAGGGAAAATTTCCCCGTTCTCCCGCAGTCCGGCGGGAGCGGGAAGCAGGACGGAAAATGTTTTTTCTTCCATGGTATCAAACTCCGTTTTTCTCGTTTGTTGTACTATACAGTGACAACCGGTTTTGTCAAGGATATTTTTGATTTTTGCGAAATTTTTCTCCATTTTTTTTAAAAATAATCTTTTGCAACAAAAACATATTTATTTGTAAAACTTCACAGTGGAATTTTTCATATATAAGATGTAAATTTCAAACAGATATCAACAAAAACATAAAAGGAGGATTATCAATGAAACAAAAGATCATTCTTTTTGCCGCTGTTTTTCTGTTGCTCGGCAAGGTTTCAGCATTGCCGGTCGGAATTGTTCCGGATGGCAAAACAAATTTCAAAGCCGATACGCTGCAGTTTGCTTTCATGCTGGTTGACAGCAAGTGGCAGGGCGGAAAATTCAGGGATCACAAATCCCGTGTACTGCCCAACGGCAGTGTTATGGCGGATTATCAGGTCGATTTCGGCAAAGCGAATGGTTCGCTCTCCATTATGATTTCCCCTGTTGCGGGCAAAAAAGATGCTTTCAGAATTCTTGCGGAGTGCAAATATCCCGACGGCGTGAAAAAAGGCGTCCGTGCATTGGCAATTTCCATTCCCGTCAAAGAGGCGGGCAAAGCCGTTTTTTTCAGAAACGGTAAAAAAATTGATTTCAAGTTTCCGGAAAAATACAAAAAAATGGAACTCGGCACATTCGGCGGATGCACCGGCGGAGAACTCCTGTTGACCAATGGCAGAAAACTCTCCTTCCAGAGCAGCAACACCGTTTATTTGCAGGACAATCGCAAGTTCAAACTGCATGATTTCTCCATGCGTTTCTGGTTCAGCGGGGATAAACTCGATGTGACTCTGGAGTTGCAGAAACCGCAGTTCAAAACCGTCTCTTTCACAGGAAGTGCCAACCGCTCTTTCAGCGATGATGCCGCCGACGACGGCAAGGGCGGCTGGACCGATCAGGGAAGTTCCAACGATTTGCGTATGGTTCCTGTCGGCAGCCGGACTTTCAACAAAATCCCGTTTACGGTCATTGACGAAAAAAAAGCAGCCGCCCCCGGAGCGATTGTTGTCGCCGGTGAACGGCGGAACTTTGCACCGCATGAAATCGAACTGCCCCTCCCGGAAATGAAAGGCGTCAAAACGCTGCTTCTGCTTCACACTGCGGCGTGGGTCGGCAGCGGAAATAAAATCGGTGAACTGGAAGTCGCCTACAAAGACACCTCAAAAGAGACCATTCCTGTCGTGGACGGAAAAGATGTTGCAAACTGGTGGGGCCCCGGAGACCGTGCCAATGCCAAAGTCGCGTGGCGTTCCCAAAATTCGGAAATGCCGGTGGGGTTGTATGTTTCCGCTTTTCAGTTTTCCGGTGTCGATCCGGTTTCGGTGAAATTCCGTATCACGGACCGCAACGCCTCGTGGATGATCGCCGCTGCAACCTTGGCGGATCAAAAATTTTTCATGCCCGCCCATACGCCCCGTCCGGTAGTGACCGTTGCGGGGAAAGAGTGGGTAAAAATGGATTTTCAGCAGCGGGTAACTCCGGGCAGTCCGCTGGATTTCTCTTTTTTGCTCGCTCCTGATGCTCCCGCAGGAAAATATGGACGTCTCACCGTCAACAAAGACGGTTCCATGAGTTTTGAGAAAGCCCCCGGAAAACGCTTCCGTGCAAACGGAGTCAATTTGTGCGATACGGTTTGTTATCTTTCCAGAGAACAGGTTGACCGCCTGGTGACTTATCTGGCGGCTCTCGGCATCAACAGTGTCCGCTATCATCACCACGATAACGCCTTGCGTCATCCGACCGACCCGACACCCGGCGCATTGAATATGGAAAATCTGGATAAACTCGATTACCTCACCGCCAAACTGATTGAAAAAGGCATTTATATTACTTTTGACTTTTACACCAGCCGCCGTCTCCGCCCCGGGGAAGAACTGCCGCTGCTGAAAAAATATCCGGGGTTGAACTTAAAGACCGTTTTGGAACAATCTCCCGAAGGAATGGCGAACTGGAAAGCCTTTGCCGCTAACTGGATGAACCATAAAAACCCCTACACCGGCAGAAAATGGGCAGAGGAACCCGCAATCATTTTTGCCAATCTGGTCAATGAAGATACTGAAACTTATCTGCTTTTCAACTCCAAAGTGACCATCCGTTACTATCAGGATATTTTCGGTGAATATTGCCGCAAAAACAACCTGAAAGATACCCGTGTTTCCATGGGCAATAAGGAGTTTATCCGTTTCCTGACCACGCTCCAGCAGGAAAAAACAGCGGAGATGATGCGCTATCTCAAAGAGGAACTGAACGTCCGTTTCGCACTTACTTCCGCCAATTACAACGGCAACTCCCTGACGACTTATCTGCGCTCTGTTTACGATGTTGTCGATGACCATGCGTATCACGCCCATGCCAGTTTCCCCAAAAAGCCGTGGGTGCATCCGCACCGCTACAATCAGAATAGTATTCTTGAGTCCGATGCCTCTCTGCCGCTGTCGCTTTTCCGCGGCCGCATTTTCGGAAAACCCTTCTTTATCAGCGAATTTAATTTCTGCGCGCCCAATATCTACCGTGCCGAAGGCGGTGTTGTAATGGGTGCATACTGCGCATTGCAGGATGCGACGGGCATTTACCGCTACAACTTCTGCGGAAATGTCCGGCGGCTCTTCAACAAGGATACCGGTATCTGTCTTTTTGAAATGGATCATGACCCCATGATGCTGCTTTCACAGCGTATCGAAGCTGTTTTCCTGCTTCGCGGCGATGTCGCCCCGGCACAGGGCGCATGGTCGTGGAAACTGGAAAAAGATTACTGGAAAAACTATAAAGGAAGCGGTTATCCCGATGTGCGCACGCTCGGACTTTTTGAAAAGATCGGCGTCAACCATGAGGGAAAAACAATGATCCCGACCCGGGACTACACCAGCTGCACCGCGCCAGACGATTTGGGCAAACGTCTGGCTGCGTTCCGCAAAAGCGGCGTTGCTGTAAGTTCAACCGGAGAACTCCGTCTGGATACGAAACAGAAGAGTTTTACAGTTGTGACACCGAAATCCGAAGCCGTAGTTATCCGTAAAGACAAGCAGATGAAAGCCGGACTTATGACCGTTTCAAAACCCTCCGTATTTCAATCGGTCACGGCGATTGCTCTGGACAACAGAGAACTCCGGAAAAGTGACTCTATTCTGGTTTTGCAGTTGACCGATGCGGTTGCAACCGGCACCCGTTTTGCCGATGAAGATTTTGTCTTGATGGAACATTACGGAAAAGCTCCGCTTCTGCTCAAAAAAGGCAGTTGCTTTATCACATTGAATACCGGAAAAGATTATAAAGTGACCGCTCTGAATATGCAAGGCGATGCGCTCGGCACACTGAATGGTTCTCTGAAAAACAATCTGTTTTCATTCACTGCTGACAACTCCCGTTTCCCCGGCGGCATCGTCGCCTATCACCTTACAACAAAAAAATAACCCCAAAAAAGGAGAATTGAAAAATGAAAAAACGTTTCACCCTGATCGAACTTCTCGTTGTAATCGCCATCATCGCTATTCTTGCCGCAATGCTGCTCCCTGCATTGAATAAGGCACGGGCGAAGGCGCGGGCAACATCCTGCATCAACCATCTGAAGCAGTTGGGGTTGGCTCATATCGGTTACATGGACGATTACAACAGTTATCTTATGCTCAAAGGACCCAAGGCGGACGGTTCAGATTACCGTCCCTTTACGATGTACTATGTCGGAACCTATGCGATCATGAAAGCGATCCTGCCGACGCAGAGCATTCGGGCAACGGATACGACGACAACGATTTCCCCGATTTTCTACTGTCCCTCCATCGGTACGCTCGGAAGTGCCGGCTGGGACTCCGGAAAATTCCCCTACCGTACCTACGGCATCCCCCAGTGGAACTGCGAAGCAACGATTCCGAATGAACTCGGTTTGAAAGTCGTAACCAGTTCTTCTGCAAAGTTTGAAGGTGTTCATACCACCCGTCTGAAAAACGCCTCTTCGACCATTCTTCAGGTCGATACCGGGGTGAAAGATCAACTTTATCAGTTCACCTATGTCCGTTTGAGTCACCGTGCGGACAATACCGGGATCTCTCTGCGTCACTCCAACCGCGCCAACACCCTTTATTTTGACGCCCATGTGGAAGCCAATCAGCAGGGCGAACTGAAGAACTCCCCGAATAAAGCGGTCAACTTCATCGACGAAAACAATCAGCTTCTTCCGCTGGAATAAAGAGATACTCCAAACCGTCAGCAGGGAATACACTCCTCATACGATTGAGGAGCGTTATGCCCAAGCCGCTGTGGACTGACACATTCCTGTAAAAAACAACCGGCTCATCCATCCTGATTTTGGAGGGACATCATTTAACGGTGCGGCAGCAGAGAAGCACTGCCAAACTCCGGCAGGGAAGTTTTAATGCTGAACCATCCCAATAAGTATCTCCGGAAATGGAATCACAACAGACGATCTCGTATCCCGGTACTTCCACTTGACAAACAACTTCGTCTTTCCAGGACTGAGAGATCACCACTGCCAGTTCATTTCCGGAAATAAAAGAGTTGGTCTGAACTTCGTCATCAGAAATGATCCGGTGAAAACGGCTCTGCACAGCGTGTCCTTCAAGCAGTGTACTGCGGTATTTTTCCCGTAAAGCATTCGCTTTGCCCAGATACTCCTGATACAGCGGTGCCTTGTCAATCGAACCACGGCAGCGGAAAACCGCCGCGTCGGAGATCAACCCCTGCAATACAAGCTGATTGACCTTGAAAATCACATTGTCTGCATTATGCTGAATATCCCGGTCGGAAATGATGATTTCGGGAAAAACCGCCTTGAAAAGGTAATTTCCCGCCTTGACTTGGGGCGGCTCACATTTTTGCTGCCAGTCACTGTTCCAACATTGTGCGACATTGCCGACCAGATGTACAAAGTCGCTGTACTGTGCGGTCTGGTCGGTCAGACATTCAATTCCAAGCCCCATTTCCGGATCTTTTGATTTGGTATATTCGTAGAGTTCCCGGAGCATTTCCCGTTTGCGGTTCATCTGACTGACAAAGGGCACTTCGTGACCATGGTCCGGATCACAGCAGGGATATGCCGCAGCCCCCAGTTGGTCAAAGAAAACACTGTCTGCGCCGACCTCAAAGGCAAAGTCAACATGTTTTTTCAAAATATCCATCCACTCTTTGCTGGAAGGACATGCAACGACAAAACTCTTGTCGATGAACTGGCGGCAGAAGGACCCCGTATTGCTGAAATTGTAATATTCCCGGTGTTCCGTGCCGTCTTCCCGTTTTAGGCAAGCCCGCCGTCCCGCTCCGCTGCGGTAAAATGCGCTGGAAGTTTCAATCAGTTGGCCGTTGAAATAGAGTATGACGTGCCCTCCCCTTTTACGGACTTTCATAATGCTTTCACGCAGAGCCTCTTTGCCCCCCTGGGAGGCATCGGCAGTGTAGGCGGGATATCCGGCATCCATCCCCTCGCTTGTCCAGCCGAAAAGGAACAGAGTATCCAAACCGGCTTTCAATCCCTCTTCATACGCTTTTTCCAAATCGGCGTATTTGAAGAAATATTCTCCGTACTGATGCTTGAGAATGATCCGCTGCCATCCCTGCGATTTACGGATATGGGCGGGTACGGACGGCGGCGTGAACCATTCATCCGCCCACTTGCGGTAAATCGCAGCACCTTTGGTAAAATCTCCGCAGTAAGGGATGATATAAAATTCCGGCGACCTCCAGAAGCCTTTTCCGCTTTTGAAAGGGAAACGGGTCATAAACGTATTTATCTTTTCTTTTTCGCCTTCAAAACTGTGTCCGGTCATTTCAAAACGGGCATCTTTGCAACCGTAGAAAAGCCCTTCATTTTCCCATTGCAGCAGAAAAAAATTGAGTGAGTTGCATCTGCCCGGATAGATCATATCCCGGTCAAGCCGTAAGTATTTGTTGTCTGGAGCCATGTAGGAGGAAAAACTTTCTCTGATCCTTGCGGGCAGATCAATCAGCTCTTCGCTGACCGCCCGTGAGGTGTGGACCCGCATGGGCTTTTCAGGTTCGCGGATGGAAAGTACCGGAAACTGCACTTCCCGTACCGTAAGATTTTCCGGCAGCTCCCCGAACTCCAACTGCCAGCAGATGCCGTTTTCCGACAGAGCGGCACTCCAGGAGACCCGCAAAGGCCAACTTTGCCCGAACTCACTGACGATCCGGCGGGATGTAAATGTCAGACGTCCGGGAGTTTCCTGAACCTCAAGTGGGCCCAGTGAAGTCATTTCTGTTTCTTTGCAAACCTTGTCATCCGCCACCAGACGCCAAACGATATGCGGCGCAAACAGAACTCTTCCTGTCACAGGATTGGTCATTTCCGTTAAATTGCCATTCATATCGAAAACGGCAGATACCGTACTGCTTTTCAATGTATAAAAGTTTTTCATTTTTGAAATTTCCTCAATGGAAATACATACCGCCGTTGATATCCAGACAGGAACCGGTAGCATAATTGCCGCCATCGCCCGCCAGATAGACCGCCGCCAATCCCACATCACGCACATTCCCGAGGCCGAGCGGAATTGTTTCACTCAATTTTCCGACCTCCTCTGCCCCGTGAGTGGCATACAGCAGTTCCGTTGCAACGATACCGGGAACGATCGCATTGCAGGTGATATTGTACGGGGCACCGGTACGGGCGATCGTCCGGGTAAAGGAGAGGATGCCCCCTTTGGTAGCCGCATAATGACAGTGACCGTACAAAGCCCCCCGGTGGGCGACCATACTGCTGATATTGATGATCCTGCCGTATTTTTGTTCGCGCATCATCTCCATCGCGGCCTTCGTACACAGAAACAGGCTTTTCAGGTTGATTTTGATGATAAAATCCCAATCTTCTTCGGAGGTTTCAAAGATGTCCTGCGATTTGGTTGTTCCGGCGTTGTTGACCAGAATATCCAGTCTGCCGAATTGTTCTCTGATAAAATCGAACATCGCCCTGACGTCCCTGCTTTCTGACACATCGGCTTTGAAAAGCACGCCTTTCCCGCCGAAACCGGCGATTTCGCCGAGAACCTTTTCGGCTTCAGCAATGCCGCTGCGACAGTTGACGATCACGGTTGCTCCGCTCCGGGCAAGTTCCAGAGCAATGCCTCTGCCCAAGCCGCGGGATGCCCCCGTAACCAGAGCAATTTTTCCTTCCAGTACTTTCATCTGCACCATCCTCCTTTTTCTTTTTCCAAAATCGGTAAAACGTAATATTTTATACAAAATATACATCATTCTACTTGAAAATCAATGCGGGAAATGATATTTTATATATGGATTTCGGACAAAAAAAATACGGATGCCGCCGCCCAAAGTAAACATCGCAAAGCAAGTCCGGACTTTGAGCAGCCGCATCAATACGGTGCATCATGGAGAACAAATTCCTCATTCCGCTGGAACCCAATCAGGAAAGCAAACAGGAAAATCATCTTGCCAGCCGTAATCTGTATGGCTATATCAGGCA
Organism: Lentisphaeria bacterium; assembly: GCA_017466125.1. Lineage (GTDB taxonomy): Bacteria > Verrucomicrobiota > Lentisphaeria > Victivallales > Victivallaceae > Victivallis. Next base: position 54,929 of record JAFTUS010000155.1, read on the forward strand.
TTTTTGGAACGACAGTTTTCAGGAATATCTGCCGATTTATCCGGCTGGTTTTGAAACAGTGACCCGACGGACTCCAACCTGGTATCAGGATCACTGCAGCCGCCACCTTATGCTGGTGATCGCCCCGGAAGGCAAGGTTATTTACCGCTCCGGAGAACAGGTTTTTCCGTTGTCGGGAAATCAATTACTGCTCATCCCGCAGGGAACGCCTTTCTATTTTGAAACAACCGTTCCAGCCTTTTACCGCAAACAGATACTTTTTGTTTTGGGAGTCAATCTCACGGCCATTCTTGAAACACTGAATTTACAGCAGATGGAACTCATTCCGCTCCCGGACCTTTCTGCCGTGGAAAAAAAATTTCTTGAACTGGACGAAATGATCTGCAAACACGACAAAAGCCAAATGCCGCAAATGGCAGCGAAAATCATGGAACTGCTTTATTTCCTGTCCGAAAAGAAAATTTGCGCCGATCCGGAAACGTCCCTCGCTTATCTGATCAAATCCAAGTTGAGTGTTCATCTTGAGCAGCCCGGCACGATCAGCGGGATTGCCGGAGAACTGCACATATCCGGTCGTACACTCAACCGTATTTTCCGGCAGAAGTTCGATATGTCTCCCGAACAATACCGTTTGAAATGCCGTATGGAGAAGGCAAAACTCATGCTTGAACAATCCCGTTTGAGCATCAAAGAGATCTCTCAAATGCTCGGCTACTGCAATCAGTTTTATTTCTCCAACGAATTCAAACGGGTCTACGGAAAATCGCCTCAGGATTTCCGCAGAAAAAAATTTCTCCCACGTTAATTTTTTTGATAAATTTTCCGTTATCTGCTTGACAAGTCGATATTTCAGCAGTATCTTAAACCCGGTTTCTCACATGGTGGGATATAAACAGAAATGATGCCGGCACTCCGGCAAAACAGGAGAAAAACATGAAAAAAAGTACATTTGCAATGTTGCTTGCCCTCTGTGCCGCAGGCGTTTCCGCACGGGATCTGGCTGTGAATGACGAATTCAAAGGTTCTAAACCGGATGCCGTTCAGCCGGCGGGCTGGGTCAAAGCCTATGCCACACACCCGAAAATCGGTGCATCAAAAGTCGTTGCAGGCAAGGAAGCCGGAAAATTTGCAATTTCTGTAAAACTGCCCCCAAAAGGATTTTCCACACCTTTTGTCAGTCTCAAGCGTTTCAACGTAAAAGCCGGAGAAGTGCTTGAACTCAAAGCAAAAGTTACCGGAAACGGCCGCTTCATGATGGGATACTACGCCTTTAACGGCAATGCCCGTATCGGCAGCAAAGACAGCAAAATTTTTACAATCAACGGCGGCGGAGAGTTCGAAGACAAACTCACGATCACCAAATTCAAAGAGAAAGAGACTACTGCCATCCAGATCTTCTTCACGACTCATCCGGGTTCGGATCTGGTCTTTCACGAGATCGATGCCGAAATCGAAGATTGAACTCCGGCACCGCAAAAAAATATGCAGTCCTTATTCGGGGACTGCATATTTTTTGTTCAAATCCGTCCTAAAAAACAGTCATTAAAAGACC
>JAFTUS010000020.1 GCA_017466125.1 Lentisphaeria bacterium
GTACTTGCAGTTGTGTTACCGGAGAAATTAAGATCATTCACAGTAAAATTACCGGAAATCTCAAGAGTTCCCAACCCCCCTGCACTTATCGAACCGGAAGTATCAGACCAAGTACCTGTGACAAACAAAGAATAATCTGCAAACGTAACACTTCCGGAGACGTCAGTCGTAGTCAGCGTACCGGAAACTGTTACGTTATTTCCAGCGGTATCAATGGCAAGCGCCCCCGTTCCAACAACAGTTATATCCCCCGCAATGGAGGAATCTGTAATAGTCAACTGATAACCGTTATTATTGATGATTACACTTTGCCCAGAGAAAACATCGCCGGATTCGATATTTCCCAACATAAAGACCTCGGTAACATCATTTTTTTGCCAAACGCTCGCCCAATCATAAACGTAATCGCCATTGACCTGAATTGACTGCATATTTTCATTTAACCAACGGCCTTCTGCATCAAGAGCAACTCCATAATCTTGTGCAACCTGATAAGTTTTCAGCCCGTAGTTGTAGTCGGTGGGGGAGATGAATTCGTTGTTTACTGCGCCGATGGAGTATTCGAGGTCCCAGTTGCCGCGGACACCGGTGGTGTCGGTGGAGGCGGCTACGTCGGCGTTGGTCAGGCTGGCGATCTGGGAGACGAGGAGTTGACCCTCTTCATTGCCCGCCAGATTACAGGCGTAAAGCATGATGTCACTGTCTTCGGTGAGGTGTTCGCCGATGCTCGCCCAACTGGCAGGATCATTGGCAACTGCTTCGCCGTCGATCACTTCGCCGCACAGGGTGAAGTAACCGGCATTACCGTGGGAAACGATGTGCAGTGCAGAATATTTCACATCGGAATTTTCATCCAGATAGTCGTTGATCTGGTCGAGACCGTCTTTGCCGTTCTCAAGGATCAGCACATCGGTATTTTCACCCAGAGAATCAATGATCTTCTGCGCGTCTTTCACGCTGGAGTTGATGACAACCAGTTCACGCACCTCTTCCGCCTCAACCTTGAAAGCCTCAGCGTAAAGCGTTTCACTCTCATCATCCGCACGCATATCGTCAACGACCGCATCCGCAGTGATGTCGTCTGCACCGAAATCCATGTCATCGGCATCGTCAACATCGGCAAAAGCACCGTCAACGATACTGTCAACATCAATATCATCCGCCGCTTCAATGTCAGCGGCGTTGCCCGCTTCGGCTTCATTCTTCGCAGAAGGATCTTCCGGAGGAGCGTTCTTCGCCGCTTCTTCAGCCGCCTGACGCGCCTCTTCAGCAGCCTGATCCGCCGCCTCCTGCTGCGCCTGAGCCTCCGCCTCCGCGGCGGCAACGATATCAGCGGCACCTGCCGCATCGTACAATACACGATCTTCCAACTTGAAGATGTCTACCAGTTTTTTCTTGATTTCTTCCATAAAAGTACCTCACAAACTATATATTATTTATTATTATTTTTTCTAAAACAGACAGGAAGAAGCACCGCAGCAGAGTTCTCCGCCCGGTGTTCCTTCCTGTTTACTTTATTCATACTTTCAAAACCACTGTTCATCATAGTCTCCTCACACATACCATACTGAAACGATGAACCTTGCGGATGTGACTGCAACACACGTGCGCCCACACCCGCCGCACACACTTCGCCACCCTCGCAGGTACCTCGGAAATGAGGTGGCGCAAGTCCGAAACGACAGCAAAAAACTCCCCGACAGAAAGCACAGGAGCAGGGATAAAAAAGGCAGGAGAATGGTCCAAAACCAAGGCACTGCGAAGCGACAGTACCACCCCGTGGTCTGCCGCGCAGGTTTCAAATTTCATACTGAAAAACTCAGTCGTCATATACCATTTTCCTTAAAACAAAGACTTTGTAACAACACTTACTATAACGGTGATTACAGAAAAAACAAGAAAAAATCTCAAAAAAAATTAAAAAAAATGTTTTTTTTTGAAAAATGGGCGAAAAAATGGTGTTTTTCAGCCCATTTTCAGTTTACGTCAACAACCCCGAAGCACGATCGACACAGCGGTTTGCCGCCGCCTTGAATACGGCTTCTTCCGTCACAACGACCGCCTCCGGCTTGCCCCGGGTCACTGCCGTATAAATGAGTTCACGGGTCAGCAGATCTTCCGCAAAACCAAGGTCGGGGAGCAGAAACAGTACTTTGCCGTAGCCGCTGCCCTGCGACTTGTGTACCGTCATGGCAAAAGCGATGTCCGCATCGCTCAACAGTTCCCGTTCCACTCCGTACCACTCGCCCTGACCGCAGGGAAAGAAAACCAGACGGCGGCAGTTGTCCGTCGCCATGCTGCGGGGAAGCGGCTGACGCTTCTCATCGGCGTACCACAAAAGCCCCGTATCTCCGTTGAAAATATTCAAACTGTAATCGTTTCTGCTCTGAAGCAGCGGAAGTCCGGGGGAATTATCCCCCAGTTTCAGAATTTCGCAGACAAGCGCATTGAGCGCATCCGAACCGTATTGCCCCTGATTTGACGGCGTTAAAATGCGCATGGACTCAAACTTCCTCCATGCTTCTTCAATGGTTTCCGCCTCAAAAAACATTCTGCCGTCAGCCCGCCAGCCGTTGAGGTTTTCCGCAAGAAACTCCTTCAATTTGGATTTCTCCGGCACCGGCAGATATTCCAGCTGCTCGTGCTGTTTTTGCAGACACTCCCACGCTTTTTCGCCCGGCGCAGTCAGTTCCGGCGCAAGACAATCGCGCAAACGTGCGATGCCCTTGTCGGGCGGAAAGCGTTTGCTTTCGGTCAGTTTTGCCAGATGACGGGGATACTTTGTCAGCAGACCGCACACATCCGCAAACACACGCCCCGGCTGAACCGAAGCAAGCTGGGCATAGTCGCCGAGCAGAATGACCGCCGTCCCCGGTTTCAGAGCCTCCAGGATTTGTCCGAGCAGCGCAAACGAAACCATGGAACACTCATCGATCACCAGCAGATCACATTCAAGCGGATTGGCGCGGTTGCGGCGGAAACCGCCGTTTTTGCGGTATTCAAGCAAACGGTGTATGGTACTGCAGCGGACTCTGGCCAGCGCGTTTTTGCGTTCGTCCGCAATGGTCAGGCGGCTCAACTCCTCCTGCAATGCCTCCTGCATCCGCGCTTGAGCCTTGCCGGTTGGAGCCGCAAGAAAGATCCGTTCCGGCTTTTCCGGGCGCACCGCAAGGATCGTCGCAAGGATCGTCGTCTTGCCCGTTCCCGGACCGCCGCTGATGACCAGCAATGGATTGTTTACGGATTTCCGGAGAGTCTCCGTTTGTCCCTCTGTCAGGGTCAGGGTCGTGACCGCCGGATCGAAATCTCCTTCCGGCAGTTTTTGAGAGACGCGGCTCTGCACAAATTCACAAATTTGTTCTTTGATTTGAAAATTGCCGTACAGATAGTAATTGCCGTTATCCAGCCGCAGGAAGTCCGGGAGTTTTTCGGGCAGCCATTTGCCGTTCACCGGCAGGGTGCTGTCCGGCGCAAGCGAAAGAAAATTCCGCAGAGCCTCCGGCGTTGCCACTGCCTCGGCGGCAACGCAAATTTCCCGGCGCAGTGAAAATGCCCCTGAAACCAGTGCCGCCAGCAGATAGAGCGGGGAATTCTTTGTCTCCTTCGCCATACGGACAGTGAAATCGGCAAAATAAAGGTCGATATCCAGCAGTTTCTCCTCCCTGCGGAGAGATTTTACAAAATCATCGTAACCCATCACAGTTCCTCCCCTGTAAAAAGTTTCACCAGTTTTCCGGTACATTCCTGCGGCGGACGGTCGAACCAGATGCCGTCGTCTCCGCGCCCCATGCCGCGGTTGAAGAGATAGTAAACACCGCCGAACTGCGAATAATCAAAGGTCCCGAACCGCTGTTTCAACTGACAGCAGAGTGCCGCCGAATAGAGATGATATTGCAGGATATAACCCGATTTTGCCATTGCATGTGCTACTTTTTCAGGCGTGTAATCTGAAAAATATCCACCCAGAAAGTTGGTCTTCCAGTCTACGATGTAGTATCTTTCTTCATGTTCAAAAATCAAATCGAGCAACCCGTTGAGAACTCCTTTGATGCCACTCTTTCCCGGAATATCAGTCAGCAGGGTTCTGACTTTCTCACTGCCGTACTCTTTCATCACAGTAAGGATACCGTTCAAATCAAGGTTTCTGCCTTTCAGGAAAAACTCCATTTCAGGTACATGATTTCCGATCCGGCAAAGCGGCACGTCCAGCCCCGGCAGCGGCGTACAGAGCGCGCGGCGCAGACCATCCATCAGGCGGGGCAGTTGTATCTCTTTGTCCAAACGGTTGTTTTCAAGCAAATTCCCCAGGATATAACGCACCTTTGACAACTCTGCGGATTTCTCCGACTGAAATGCGGAAAAACCGCAGCCGCCGATCTCTTTGCGCGCCAGTTTTTCGAGAATACCGTGAACGAAATCGCCCATGACGGCACCACGGGGAAAACTCAGAAAAAATTCCGTTTCAACGGCGTTTTCCGCCTGAATGACTTCAATCGGCGTATCGCTGCGATCCGCCGGAGTATCTCCGCCGGAGTGTCCGCCGTAACCGTAGGCGGAAAAACTCATGGAATGCCAATTATTGCGGATCACAGGCATTTCAGCCGCCTGCAATTCGCCGGAGCGCGGCTCCTCTCTGTTCAATGTTCCGACCGCCCCCGGTATAAAACGTTCCAGAGGACCGGACTTTTTTGCCGGTTCCCCGCCGTTCTCCGGAAAGAGTTCCGCAAACCATTTTGCCGGTTTGGTCAAGGTTTTCCGGGTCAGCATCATCTCCAATCGCTGCTGCGGAGATTGCTGCGGGTCAGGCTCTGAAACCATTACGCCGTGCGCCGACCGGAGAAAATTGGTACTGTTCCCATTCGGCGGTTCTGCTGTACGGAGACAGACATAAGTCATCATTTTGCCGCGAGTCAGCCCCACATACAGCAGACGCACCTGTTCCCGGATAGCCTCTTCGAGCGCAGGAGTTTTATCCGCCGCATCATAGGAGAAGATATCTCCTTCCGGTGTATGGATTTTTATCGGGGCACCTTTCATAAGCATGTGGTGTCCCCATGTTTTGGCAGGGAACGGTACGAATACGATCGGATATTCCAATCCTTTTGAGGCGAACATCGTAACGATCTGTACTGCCGCCGCATCGCGGTCAAGGCGGAGTTGTTCGGGGTTTTCATCGCTTCCGGAACTTTCAATATTACCGACATCAAGCCCGTTGCAGCGTCCGTTGAGATAAGTGAAGATCTCCCCGGGAGCAAGGTTCTCTTCTTCCGCTTTCCGGTGCAGCAGTTCCACAAGCTGCTGAAAGTTGCTCATGCGCCGTTCCCCGTCCGGACTGAAGAGGATATGCTCACGGGGCGTCTCTTCCGCACCGTCAAACATTCCATCCAGAAACGCCGCAAATGCTGCGGGCAGACCGTTTTGCTGCCAGATTTCTGCCTGAGAACGCAGAATGCTGATCCACTCCGCCCCCGTGCCTTCTGCAACAACGGCGCACTCCATATCAAAAAATTCAGAGAGCATCAACTGGCGCACTGCTGCCGCAGACGGCGAAAGCCACGCCTGAAGCAGTGCATTGAGCCACTCCGCCTCTGCCGTTTGAAAAACACGTCCTGATCTGCACGCAGAAGCACTGATGCCGTAACGCGCCAGACGCCGGATAAAGTGCGGAGCCTGATCGTGTTTCTGTATCAGGACCGCAATATCCGATGCCCGCAGAGGCCGGGTGATGATTTCGCCGTTTTCATCTTCTGCCGTGATGGTCACACTGCGTTCCTTTGAGAGCAGAGAGGCGATCTCCTGTGAGACATCATTGTAAATACGTTTTTCGGTTTCAGAATTGTTCGGGCGGTAATCCCCGATACGCATACCGGCTTCCACCGGGCAACCGTTTTCAAACATCCGGAAGACTCCCGGTTTCCCACAGTCGATTTTGATAAAGTCGATATTTTCCTGTAAAAAGGCGTTGCGTGAAAGTTCCGCTTCGCCCGCAAAAATCCGGTTGACCGCTTCGATCGCCGCCTCTGAACTGCGGAAGTTTTTCTTCATGGAGAAGATTTGTCCCGCCGGAAGAGTCTTTTTCATTGCCAGATAAGAGTGGACATCCGCACCCCTGAAGTGGTAGATGGATTGTTTCGGGTCGCCGATCATATAGAACAGCACGGAACGGTCTTCCTGCGGAAAACAGTTGTCAAAAATGGAAAACTGATCAAAAGAGGTATCCTGAAACTCATCCACAAATACCGCACTGAAACGGGAGCGCACCATCTGCCCCAACAGCGGATCTTCCTGTAATGTTTTGCTGAAAATAAAGATCATATCATCATAGGTTATCACCTTCTGACGTTCTTTTTCCGCCTGAAGACCGGTTTGTACCGCCGACAGGATATTGCAGAGTTCCCCCTTGACGCCGGGACGGATCTCCCGGAGGACGGGCGAGGCATGGCGGATGACCTCCTTCACATCCACCTCACTCAGATCCAGCGGAGTACCGGCTTCGTAATACCGGCGCAAAAATCGATACAGCAGAGTTTCCCGGCAGGAGGTGTCATCCGTCATCAGGACCGTATCGGGTTCCATGCGGGTTTCAAGGGCAAAGGTTTTCAGCATTTTGAAGCAGAAACCGTGAATGGTGGTAATGACGGCACTGTCGATTGAAGAGATCGCCATTCTCAAACGCAGTTGGCGGGTGATATCCCCCATTTGGCGGCTTTTACCCAGAGCCTTGTTCAATTCCAGCACGATGCGGTCTTTGAGTTCTGCGGCGGCGGCTTTGGAGAAAGTCGTCACCAGCAGACGGTTCATGGGGATATTCCGTTCCTCCACCAGACGGCGTACAAGATTGGCAATGGTGTAGGTTTTGCCGGTTCCGGCACTTGCTTCGATCAGGAAACGTCCCGACGCGTAAGACGGATCGGCGGGATCGAGCGGATAATTTTCCAATTCGCAAGCCTTATATTCGATTTCAGTCATTTCAATCACTCCACTTTTTCAAAATCCAGAAAGAAGCGTTCGGCGATATTCCGCAGCAGATCGGCATCGGGTACGGCATCGCCGTAATATTTTTCAAATTTATCTTTTTCGCCATATTGACCGGCCCAGGCATCGCGGACGGTTTTGCCGGCATTTTCCGGTTTTGCAGAATAAGCGGCAAAAGATGTTTTGGGGAAGAAAAGCAGCGGGGCGGACATCCCTGCTTCATATAATTTCAGGATCGCGTGCATCTTTTCAACAGCCTCTTCTTTTTCCAGCGGCGGCAAACGGCAGGCCTCCTGTTTGCCGATGATCATGCTTGCAACGCTGTCTGTAAGGTTGGCGGCGACGTGTTCCAGTACAAAACGGTAGGCACTTCCAGCCAAATTGTAGAAAAGGGGGAATATCAGCACTTCATTGTAGAAACTTCTCCGCGGCAGGCGCAAAGCGAACTTTCCGATATTCACGGTGCAACTCTCTTCGTTGCGGAGTTCACCGCCCAGAAAGCGGCGTACATTTCCGCACAGCACGCTGGCATTGTCCCATAAGGGCCACTCTTTTTCCAGCTGTTTGTAAAGCGGAAGAGTGCCATTGCTCTGCATCCGTTCCCGCAATTCCCGGTGCAGACCGGGGAGTGCTTCCTCCGGAGTTTCCATGATGCGGTTGAATACGGTCGCAAGATCACTGAAACGGTCTCCTCCGACAAAGAACGGCTCTGTATCCTGCAACTGCACATCGTCTTCCTCACGGGGGACGGCATTGAGTCGTTTTTTCATAAAATACAAGGCGGGATTGCTGAAGAAACGCTCCAGATCCGCCACAGAAACAGAGTACAACTCCTCCGGAATATCGCCGGGGATCGCCGTCAGGGGATAGAATGCGCCCTTTTCCTCTGCGGGGGGGGAATTCCATTTCTCCCGCAGCAATGCCGCGCTGCGGCACAGTATTTTTGAATGGGAACGCGCCGGATTGCCCTCCTGAAAGAGTGCCGGATCGAACGCCTGTAAAGGTTCTTCCGTCTCGTACCAGCAGTTTTTTCCGAAAGCCTCTGTCATATAGAGGCGCAGTTCCTCCACACAACTGGAAGCGGGATATTTTTTATTATCGCGGATGCCATGTCCGCAATAACTGATGTAAAGTTCACGCCGTGCGGAAAGGAGGATCTCAATGAAAAGCTGCCGTTCATCCTCCACCGGATCCGGGTCGCTGCTGCGGAAAAGTTCGTGCATCAGATCGAAAGTATCTGCTGTGCTTTCGCGGGGAAAGGTATCATGGTTCATCCCCAGCAGACAGATGATTTTTCCGGGGATCGTGCGCATGGGGCGTAAACCGCAAAAAGTGATTTTCCCCCGCAGAAAGTCCCGGGACATTTCCGGAAGTTCCGCCAGAATATTGTCCAGCCATGCAAGAACGACATCCGTCTGAAACAACTCTTCCGAACAGTTGCCGTTTGCCGCATTGCGCCGCAGGTTTGCCAGGGCGGGGCGCAGAAGAGCGTAAAGTGCGGACTCCTCGCCGAAAAAGAGGGCGGCACATTCCAACAGAAAACGGTTCCATTCCCCGATCGGGGCGGGATCACTTTCGCGTGCGCGCATCCATGTTACTGTTTCGTGAACAGCATCTGCAAAACGGCAGAATTTTCCCAGAGCCTCGCCCCCGACAGCGGTGTTTTCCATGCCGTAGAGACGGCCGTCGGGAGCATCGAAACTGCCGGATGTCATCCCCGCATACCCCAGCAGAAGCCGATCCAGTCCCATCCGCCAGGACGTTTCCCGGAACGGTTTGCCGCCATGCGCCTCATGCTCTGCGGCATCCCATCCCCAGCGGATGCCGGAGGCGTGAACGCTCTGGCGGAGCGAACTCAAATCTTCTGCGGAAATATCAAAACTTTTCTGCACCTCCGGAACAGCGAGAATATCCATGACCGCTGAAACTTCAAAAGTTCCCGGAGCGAGTCGGAGCAGTTTCAGAAAATTTTCCAACGCTCCGGACTTGTCTTTTGCGGAACGTTCCGAACAGGCGGTGCGAAGCATATTCTCCCCGTTGGCGGGATTGTGAAAGACCGCTTCGATAAACGACGCATACCGTTCCGGAACCGGACTCATGATGATAACATCATTGAGCGTCAGCGTATCGTCCCGGGCAAAACAGTTCAACAGATAGTCATGGAGAGTTTCCACTTCCCGATATTCCGAATAACAGTTATGGATTTGCACGGAAAAATCAACTTCAGCGGGAGACTGCGGCGGAGTTTCCGGGCTTTTCTGATTGAGACGGAGGGCGTAGCGGATCTTTTCCAGCAGCGTCTCCGGCTCTTTTTTTTCCGGAAAAACGGAATGATTTTCCCAATCCAGCGAACGGGAGAAAAATTTCCGTCCCTGCATGGCGAAGGAACCCAGCAGCGGATTGTGCTGAAAGAAAAGCTGTTCCTGACTTCTGTAAAAGAGTTCCTCCTGTTCCTCTTTCACTCCCTGTTTGCGCACCATCTCCCAGAGATCGATCAATTCCCGCAGTTCCTGCGGTTTGGTTTTCGCATCGCCCCAATACTCTTCGCAGGGGGAGAGAGAGTAGATCTCCACCGGGCTTTTCAATCGTTCCAGACACTCCAGTACCGGTGACGGTATCGTTGAGAAACCGAAAAGACGTACCGGTTCCTTCTGCCTGAACTGCCATTCGCCGGAACAGATCTTCTGATGGATATGGGCAAAGTGGACGATCTGCCCCGGCGATGCTGCGGGCCAGCCGTTGCGGATCGCCCGCCAGAGGGTGCGCTGCCACTTTTCGGCAGCGGATTTTTTTCCCTGCAACTCTGTCAGCGGCAGATCGGCGGCCTCCCATTGCAGGATCCAATCGGGCCGCCAGAGCATGTAACGGTCATAGAGTGCGGCGATTTTTCCGGCGAGTTGCCAGCGGCGCAAAGCGGTATTGCCGCTGTCGGTGTAGTGTTTGAGAGAGGCGAATTCCGGGGAGTCGAGCAACTCCGGCAGAAGTGCGTTGATCCGGAACGTCAGAGACTCCGCATTGATAAGCGCATCCCAGCAACTGAAATCGTGGGCATCATCGCCCTGTTCCTGAATATCGCCAGTGACCTGCCCCACGTTCCGGAGCAGAAAGGTCATCAGGTAGGGGAATTCCATTCCCATAACGATTTTATTATTCTCTGTGAATTGCAAAGTCAGAAAACGGGCGATGCCTTTATTCGGCACAATGACCTGCTGTTGGTGAAAAAAGGGTTTTCCAGCCGCCTCCTGACGCATCTTGTCGCCCAGAAGTTTCGCCAGGTCTTCCATGCGGTTGCTGTTATAAATCGTAATTGCCATAGTTCCTCTCCATGAGTTCTATGGTAAAATAACATAAAATCGATTTTTGTCAATAAAAATTCAGCAGAAATTTGCAAATATTTTCTTTTGTCACTATATTAATATACATTAGTAATCGAAAGGATCATCCGGCAATGAAAAAATCACCGCTCGTCAGAATGAGTTTCTCCATCGAAGAGGAACTCTTCAATGCGCTCGAAGGCTTGCTCGCTTCACACGGTTACGAAAACCGTTCGGAGTTCATTCGGGATATGATCCGCAAACAGTTGACCCGCAAGCAGTGCGCCGCCCTCGGCGAAGTCATCGGCACGGTCAGTGTGTTGTGCAACCTTGCGCAAAGCGGCGTGGAAAACCGCCTGAACTCCCTGCTGGACAATGCCCCGGTCGATATTCTCGGGTCAAGCCGGTTCGCCGTTGAGCCGAACTGTTCGACAACAATGGTCACCGCCCGTGGAACAGGGCCCGAAATCCGGGAACTTGCCAACTCCATACGGAAACTGCGCGGTGTCATTCAAGCCGAATTCGTCATAACATCAACCTCAAAATAAATAGAACAAATCAGAAAAAGAAGGCTTTTTATGAAAAACAGTATTACGAAATCAAAAAAAGTAATATTTTCTCATCTTTCAGAGAAAGAACAACCGGCAAAGCCAACCCAGCCCCCGGCAATTACATTTTTTGCGGATGCAAAAAATGTAATTACCCGAAAGTTTTTGGAAAGGATAGAGGGGGTTCGGGGGAGAAAGGGAGAACCTTTTTTCAAAAAGGTTTCCCTTTCTCCCCCGACACCATTTACCCTTATCGAACTTCTGGTCGTAATTGCCATAATTGCGATCCTTGCTGCCATGCTGCTGCCTGCGTTGAACAGTGCAAGGGGGAAGGCGCGGGGGATCGCATGTGTTTCCAATATAAAGCAGGTGGGGATGGTTTATCTTTTTTATGCCGGTGACAATGAGGAGTTTCTGCCGTGTCGGGACAATCTGTCGGGAGGTTTCACGCCGGGGGGAGTTGTCATTGATGCCAAGAACTGGCTTGACGGTGTTGTTCAATACTATTTGAACCGTGAAAATGCTTCTGAAAAAGCGGTCGATTTGCTCCGTTGTCCGGATGAGCATGCGACGGTGGACATCACGACCAACTACGGGTTGAATTATCTTATTGCGACAGAGACGGTCAACGGGGTATCGCGCGGTTTGAAGATCTCGCGTTTTGCCAATGCGGGTTCGACGGCACTTCTGGTTGAAAATTACGGTCATCTCTGTTATGCGTCCGGGGTACTCAATGCGTCCGGGGTGCATGTGACGGGCAATATCGGTCCGAACCGGGCGGCATTTTTCCGTCACAACGGGAGAGCGGGAGTTTTTTTTCTGGACGGTCATACAGAGAGCCGTGACAAAAAGCAGATTCCCTGTCAGGAGGGTTTTCCCGGAGAGACGGAAGCGGTTTTGCTGAACACCTGGTTCAACCGTGGGAAAGTTGATCCGTCGCAGCCCGGGCTGGCGGGATTTTGAAAAGGATTTTTCAGAAACCGCATTGAAAAATCGGATTTCAGCAGTATATTACCGCAAAGGGATTTTCAAAACCGGAGAAATATTGTGAACGCTGTTATTTTTGATATTCAGAAATTTTCTGTGCATGACGGTCCGGGGATACGCACGACTGTTTTCTTCAAGGGCTGTCCGCTGCGGTGTATCTGGTGCCACAACCCGGAGTCGTGGAAACATGCGCCTCAAATTTTCTATACGCCGTCCAGATGTATCGCTTGCGGGAAATGCGCCGCAGTCTGTAAAAACAACTGCCACCGCCCCGGGGGAAACGGGCATATTTTCGACCGCAAAGATTGTATTTCCTGCGGGGAGTGTGCGAAAAACTGTCCTGCGGAGGCGTTGGAACTCTGCGGAGGCGAATATACGGTCGATGAAGTTCTTGCCGAAGTTCTCAAAGATAAAATCTTCTACGAAAACTCCGGCGGCGGTCTGACGCTCTCCGGCGGCGAACCCATGGCACAGGCGGCTTTCGCACTTGAACTGGCACAGCGGGCAAAGGCCGCCGGAGTGCATGTCGCCATTGAAACGTGCGGTTTTGCGCCCCGGAAAGAGTATGAAGAGATCCTGCCGTATATCGACTTGTTCCTTTTTGACATCAAAAGCACCGTTCCTGAAAAGCACCGCAAACTGACCGGACAGGATTTGACGCTGATCCATGAAAATCTCCGTTTCATCGACCGCAGCGGCAAGCCGCTCCAACTGCGCTGTCCGCTGGTTCCCGGCGTGAATGACTCCGACGCGGAACTTGCCGGTATCGCTGCGCTTGCTGATACGCTTGAAAACGTACAGAGCATCGACATCGAACCCTATCACCCGCTCGGCGTCTCCAAGGCGGAACGGCTCGGAGAAGAGTGCGCCTACAACGCCCCGTTCGCGCCGGAAGAGGTCTGGCAGAAGCAGTTAAAATACATTGCAGAACGCACCCGCCATACAGTCCGCAAACAGTAACGGAGCGTGAAAGCGTTATTTTGCGATACGCCGCCCGTCTTCAAGATACCGCAAATAGAGTTTATCGTAAACGGCAGTCAATTCAGGATCGGGGGTGTATTCCAAATCAAATCCCGCCCCCATATTTTTCATGGCAGCGTCGATATCCGGATAAACGCCGGCGGCGGTTGCGGCAAACATCGCCGCACCGAGCGCACACGCTTGATCGCTTGCAGCGACCCGTACCGGCATATTGAATACATCTGCACACAACTGCATGATAAACGGAGATTTGCGGGTGATCCCGCCCACAGCGGCAACACTTTTGATTTCGATGCCCTCATCCCGGAAACGTTCGATGATCGCTCTGGCTCCGAATACGGTACTTTCCATCAACGCCCGGTAGACCATGGGGGCGGATGAACCGAGGTTCAAGCCGAATATCGCCCCGGTCAACGCATTGTCGGCATCGGGAGTGCGGCGGCCGTTGAACCAGTCCAGCGCACGGACCCCGTGGGCTCCCGGCGGCAGTTTCGCCGCATCTTTTTCAAGCGCAGAAAGCGATACCTCGCCCGCATACCCCAGCAGATTGCGGAACCACGCATAAACATCGCCGAAAGCCGCCTGCCCCGCTTCCAGCCCGATCAGACCGGGAACAACAGAACCATCGACCTGCCCGCAGATGCCGCGCACACACTTATCCACATCGGGAGCGACCACGATATCACAGGTCGATGTTCCGACGACCTTGACCAGCGTATTGGCGGCGATCTCTGCACCGACGGCCCCGAAATGGCAGTCGATGCCGCTTCCGCCGATAACGACATCGGTGGAAAGTCCCAGTTTTTCCGCCCACGCCGGAGCAAGTTTGCCGACGGGTTTTTCGGCGGTTTGGGTGTCGGAGTAGAGTTTTGAACGCCAATTTTCAAGCAGCGGGTCGATATAAGTCAGAAATTCCTGCGGGGGCAAACCGCCCCAGGAGGCATGCCACATCGCTTTATGTCCGGTGGCGCAGCGGCTTCTTGCCATGGTTGCCGGAGCAGTATTTCCGGCGAGGACTCCGGTGATCCAGTCGCAATGTTCCACAAAACTTGCGGCGGCGTTGCGTACCTTGGCGTTGTTTTTCAGGATATGCAGCAGTTTGCTCCAGAACCACTCCGAGGAGTAAATGCCGCCTTCGTACATACGGTAATCAATGCCCTGCCATGCGGCGGCGGCTTCGTTGATACGGTCGGCTTCAGCCTGCGAGGAATGATCTTTCCACAAAAGGAACATCGCATCGGGATCATCGGCAAATTCCGGAAGCAGAGCCAGCGGAGTACCGTTTGCATCGACTGCACACGGTGTGGAACCGGTCGTATCTATGGCGATCCCTTTCACAGCGGCGGCATCCTGTCCTGCCAGCACCCCTTTGATGACCGCTTCTGTACCTTCCAGATAATCCAGCGGATGCTGACGGAACTGATTGTTGACGGCATCGCAGTAAAGCCCCTCTGCCCAGCGGACGTAATTATGCACACATGCTGCCAGCGTTTCTCCTTTTTCCGTTACCAGTACGGCACGCACACTGTCGGAACCGAAATCCAAACCGATAAAAGTTTTCATCTGTTATTTCTCCGTTTTTACTGTTTTTTCAAAGTTCCGCTCTTCAGGAGTTGCCTGAACGAAACGCTGCTGTTCCCAATATTCCCCCTTGAAGTCCAGTTCGCCTGCCAGAGAGACCGTTCTCATGGAAAGTTTGCCGCTGCTGTATTCAACGATCTTACATTCAAAGGGCGTTTCGGACAGTGACGATGCCGTTGCCGCCATCGTTCCGTCGATCTCATCGAGCAAATTCAAATGATTGTGACCGCTCAAAATCAAAATCGGGTGGAACTCTTTTATAAGCGCATCGCCGGTTTCGGCAAAGTTGTTTTCGGGGACCAGCAGCGGAGCGTCCCTGCCGGTCTTTTCCGGCATTGCTCCGCGGATTTGAGCGTGCATGGCGATAATGCGGGGCAGGTTTTGTTCTCCGGAACGGAGACGGGCCCAGTGTTCAGGCGCAAGGCGGATGAATTGCCCGTCGGACGGCTGCCACGCATGACCGTCTCTGCCCCAGTATATACTTAAAACATCAATACGCACGCCGTCGCAGATGATGGTCGTATCACAAGTTCCGGCGGGGAAAAAGCCTGCGCCGTATTTCAGCCAGAGTTTGCCGCACTCTCTGGCGCGGCAGTCATGGTTGCCCAGAGCCAGCACCACGGGTGCGGAGAGATGTTTGCGGCAGAGGAGCGCGGCTTCGGCGATCTGCTCCGGCGTGCCGTCATCGGTCATATCGCCGCCGTGAATGACCAGTTCGACCGCCTCTTTGCGGACAACTTTATCCAGCGCAGTAAGAAATCCGGCGGCACGAGCCGTGTAGCGGGGCTGCATTTGAAAGCCCTCAAGTTCTTTTCCTCCCCAGTGGGTATCGGTCAAAAAGATGAATTTCATGGTAAAAGATCCTCAAATAATGGTATAAAGGTCATTTTTCAGTACATGGAGCAAATCTGCCATGGTTCGGACGGTATGCTCCGTTATGATCCCGCCGGTTCCGGCGTCGCCGCACTGATGGCAGTCGGAACCGCCGATCCTGTGAAGACCGAATTTCTCCGCCCAGGCGAGAGCGATCCCGTTGCGGCTGTCGTGACGGGGGTGGGTATTTTTGACTTCGATCCCGAAAAGCGCATTGGGGTCGGTCACGGTCATTCCGTTGCGGAAAGGGTGCGCCTGATAGAAAAGAATTCCCTCTTGCTCCGCCCATCTGCCGAACTCATCCGCGGTCATGGGGAAAAAGCGGTGACAAGCGCGGATGTGTTCTTCAGTCATACCGAAAACCAGATAATCGTTGGCGTTGCAGTCGAAACGGATCTCACAGCCGTTCAGTACGAGCAGACCTTTTGCTTTGCCCATGGCCTCTGCGTTGTGCATGGTTTCGATATAAGCCGCCGCAAAGTCGGTAACGTTCCGGTACTGCCGGTGCCACTCTTCAACAATGGAGTTGAAGTGATTGGTCAGAACGATCGCATCATATCCGGCGGCACAATAGAGATCGGTAACTTCATCCAGCGTCAAATGACCACAGGGGGATATTTCTTTTGAATGAACGTGTAAATCGATTTTCATTGTCTTGCTGTCCTTGGATTTATTGTACTTTTTTCCGGTAGATGCCGTTGGCGATCTTCCGGTCGATGATTTCACGCAGCCGTGCAGCGGGGCTGCATTTGAAAGCCCTCGAGTTCTTTTCCTCCCCAGTGGGTATCGGTCAAAAAGATGAATTTCATGGTAAAAGATCCCAGAATAATGGCACATGGAGCAAATCTGCCATGGTTCGGACGGTATGCTCCGTTATGCTCCTGCCGGTCACGGCTTATTGTTTTCCCCGATCAGCCCGAGTGAACTGAAACGATATTTCATACGCTGGAATATTTCACGCTTCTGCTCATTCATCGGGCGTTTTTCCAAAGTATCCATAAATGTCTTGCAATCTGTCACCGTTGAACGGAATGATGCGGAATAGAGCAGATTTTCAAGTATACGGTAATACTCTTCAGCATATTGCGGTTTGGTCCGGAGTATTTTATAGCAGAGTTCGCTCCACAAATCCACCGGGAAAACGATTTTTTTGTTATCAATGAAATCCGCGATCTGCTCTGCCTGTTCCCGCGGGACAGCGGCAGCGGGCCGGTAATTCCGGAAAAGAGCCATACTTTTTTCCGTATTCGGCATCGGCACCATACTGTTCAGCAGCCGTTCAGCACTTTCCAAATCGCAGTCAACGGCGATTTTTTTCAGCAGCAGTTGACTGTTATCCATGGAAGTCCTGCGCATATAATTTCTCAGTTTTTTATAATACTGTTCTTCCGTTGCGGCATAACGTTCCCCCTGTTTGGCGATGAACTTTTCATAGGACTCTTTGCGTTCACTGCGCTCTTCCGGCGAATAATCCACGCTCTTTATGAAGGGAGGCAGAATTCCCAGCACCAGGATCGTCAGCAGCAGCCCCAGCGAAATCTTGAAATAACGGGAGTCTTTGAAAAACCATTGCTGAACATTGTTGAGCCAGATCGATGCACTGGTGTTATTCAACGCCTTGGAAAAACTTTTCGGCGGAACGTTCAAGCGCAGGATACGGGAGAGGATATTGACCAGTTTTGCCGCAGACTGCGGGCGTGCCGCCGGATTTTTTGCCATCATTTTCATCACCAGTTCCGCAACCGGCCGGGGAATGTCAGGACGCACATTGCGGGGGTCCGGCGGCGGCGCATGAAGGGCCTTGTCAAGCGCATCGTGAAGATTGTCTGCCGGGAACGGCAATTCACCGGTCAGCAGATGATAAAGGGTTGCGCCGAGACTGTAAATATCGCAGCGGCAATCAATAACGGCGTTTTTCTGGATCTGTTCGGGAGCGATGTATGCCGGAGTTCCCTGGATGCGGCCGGTATTTTTTTCACCGGCGCGCCATGCGATACCGAGGTCCGCAAGTTTGACGATGCCGGAACTCAAGATCATAATGTTTTCCGGCTTCATATCACGGTGAACGATGTTGTACTGCGCCGCCGCATCAAGAGCCTGTGCCACAGAAAGAGCGATATAACACGCCCACTCCCAGTCCAGTTTCTCGCCGCGCGTTAAAATATCCATGGCGGTACCGCCATCCACGTATTCCATGACCAGATAACAGCGTTTCGTTCCCGGTTCCACCCGGGCATCGAGACAGTTCACCACGTTGGGGTGATTGATTTTACAGGCGGTCTGCCCCTCTTTCAGGAACTCCTGCTCCAATTCGGGGGTCCACTGGTGAAAAACCTTGATCGCAACAGTACCATACACACCTTCCGCAAGATAAACAGAACCGGCTCCACCGGTACCGAGCTGGCGGATAATGCAGTAATTACCGATTTTATCGCCGGGCATCAAACGGGAATTTGTCCTCATTTTTTCCCCCGCTTTTTATGATACAGTTTCATCTCCTTCTCCCATTCGCCGAGCAATTCTCTGAAACTTGCCAGACTCTCTTCTGTACGTTCAGCTTCAGCAATGTATGCTTTCTGCATTTCCACATATTCCGGATCAGCGGAGACGCCCGTTGTTCCGCAGTTGTCGATGTAGCGCAGAAGCGATGCACAGGCAATAAGTGTCAAAATCACAACAGCGACCTTCCAGATGGAAAAATCCTTCATCCAGCGTGACACCTGACGGTTGGAAGAGACCAGATTGTTTGACAGAGCGTTCTGCGTCGAAGTCAACGCCTGTGCCGACAACAGAAAATCCGCCGCACTCGAAAAGCGGGTCATTGCCGTCGGAGCCAGCAGACGGATGATCAGCACAGCAACATCACCGGGAATTTCAGGTGCATGTACACGGGGGTCAAGATTGATCGTTTTGAGGGCATTTTTCGCCGGAGGCTGCTGCCCGGTAAGCATCTCATAGAAGAGGATCCCGGCACAGTACAGATCCCGCTGGATACCCTGAAAATTTCCGCCTTGCAGTCCGCCGCCGGAGAAAGAATAAATATCCATCAGCCCGTCCAGTTTGGTATCGCGCCCGTCTTCGGAACGGGTGATATTGCGGGCATTGATACAGTTATGCGTCATACCGACAAGTTCAAAGTAACTCAAGGCAGTTGCGACAGCAATGATGATGCGTTTTGCCTTTTCAATGGGCATTTTGCCAAAGTCCGGATCATCTGCCAGAGAGCCGCTTTGAACAGACTCCAGCACGATGCCGAAAAATCCGTTCTGCGGTTCATTGATGACATAGAGGATGTTCCGCAAGTTCGGGTGCGGAAGTGTGGAAAATTTGGAGACACGTTCTGAAAAGTATGAGGGTAACTTTTCTTTTTCATAGATGATCTGCGGGTTGAGCAGATGCAGTTCACGGTGGACCTGCAACTTGGTATGGAAAATCCTGAACCGCAAAAAGTTGCCCTTGGGCGGAAGTTTCTCTTCGATCACATACTGCCCGACGATCTGCCCGACTTGCAGAAAGTCCTCTGCCGATGCGCCGCGCCGAACCACATAACTCGCATCGTGATCGACCGGAGAGACCTCTTTCGGGGCTTCTTTCGCCTCTTTCTTTTTGGGCGGCGGAGCGGTCACATTGAATAACACTTTTCCGCCCCCCTGAACGGGCATATCTGCAACAGGGGCGGAGGTTTTTTCCGCCGGAACTGCGATTTTTTCCGCCGGAACTGCCGCCGGAACTTTTTTCGCAGCCCCTTTTCCGGGAACGGTCAATCTGGGAGGAACGCTGAGTTTCGGCACAGAACGGCTGACTGCCGGAGCGGGAGAAGCGACAACTTCCTGCTGCGGCGGCGGAGCGGGCGATACCGCCGGCTTGTTTCCGGAAGCGAAGCCCAGAGAGTCATCCGCATCATCTTCCGGCAGAACAGCCGCACGGGGACGGCTTTCCGCTTTCGGAGCTGCCGCACCGTTTTTCGGCAGCAGAGTCAAAACGTCACTATCGGTATTATCCAGCATATCAGATCCCTAACAATAAATATCATTATGATAATATAGTATTTGTTTTACATTTTGTCAAGATTTATTTCCCTTTGGGAAACATTTTTTCAGATTTTTGAAAAAATAATAAAAAAATATCGTTTTTTTATAAAACCGGATTTGCTTTTTATCTTAGTTGAGGCATTAGTAAAATATAAGAGAAAAAGAGTCTGTTTTCAGAAAGGGGGAAATTATGAGCGATGTCCGGCTGCCGCAGCAAATCAAAGGGAAGTGGATCTGGCAGAAAAACCTGACCGATCCCGACAATACCGTTCTGCTTTTCCGCAAAGAGTTCCTCTGCCGGAGCACCGGCGATGAAACTCTGCTCTGGATCAGCGCCCAGAACCACTATCAACTTTTCATCAACGGTCACTATATCGGTTTCGGGCCGCGCGCACATCAGGACCGGGGGCACTGTTACATCGATCAGCACGATATCACCTACTATCTGGAACAGGGGATCAATATCATTTCCGTCGCCGTCCATTACAGCACCCTCTTCATGGAAGAGAACTTTTCTGAAATGCCCGGTTTCTGGTGTCAGGCGGATACGGCAAAAGAGACCGTTGTTGCAAGCGACAACTCCTGGCAGATGCGGCTGGGGAACTGCTTTCTCGGCCGCCGTTCCCGCCGTTATCCCGAATACGCCCTGACCCAGTTTCAGGATAACCGCTATCTGCCCGCAGACTGGCTGGAAACAGCGGGCGACCACCTCCCCGGCTGGCAGGCTCCGGACTACTGCCTTGCGATCGGCGGGATCGCCCCCTCTCTGGAACTTCACCCGCTCGCACCGGTATCCGTTGCTCCTGAAAATCTGAACTTCAAATTTCTGAAAGGCGGCCGTCTGACGTTCCCCGCATGGAGCGAAGTCTTTTCCAACAGCACCGGCGGCGTGAACTGTGCCGCAACTGCCTATATTTTCAGCGAAGAAAAGGATGAACGCAAACTGCGTCTGTACGCCGATACTCCTTTCAAACTCTATTGCGACAACACCCTCGCCGCCGAAGGCAGCAGAGCCGACGGCATGAACTGCACTTTGCCTCTGCACAACGGCTGGAACCAACTGCTGCTTTTCCAGAAAGCGGTTTCATTCAGCAAGGGTTTCACGCTGATCGCCGCTGACGGGCGTCCGTTCCGGCTCTATCAGGATATGATGGAGGAGTCTCCATCGACCTGGAGCGTTTCACGCCCGCTGAAACTCCCGCTTGAAAATGCGACTCCCCCCATTGCTTTTGAGCAGCTGGACAGTTTCTCATGCAAAGTCGGCATCGCAGAAATGGCTGACCCCGGCGCACTGCTTATCAACGCCGCCGTCGAACCGGTGGAAGTCTCGACCGGCTGTCTTGCGGAGGGAGAATACATGCTGGCGATCCTCCCCCGGAACTGTTACGGTGTCACTTATCTGGAATTTGAGTGTTTTGAAGATGATATTCTTGACATCACCTGCGGTACAAAACTCAATGCCGACGGCACGATGCTCTGCCACCGTGATCTGAAACGCACCAATACGATGATCGCATCGCCCGGTTTGAACCGTTTTCTGACCTATCTGCCGGGAGACTGCAAATACTTGCAGATCTATGTGCGGAAAGCCCGGCGGCCGATCCAGGTGGAACAACTCCATTTTCTGGAACTGACCCGCGTCGAAAACAATGAAGCAACGTTCCACTGCACCGATGATGAGTTCAATACGTTCTGGCAGATGGGCGTGGAGGCTCTGGCACGCTCGGCGGCATTCATCGCCCGTTCCGGAGAAATATCCCGTTACGACTGTTCCATTCAGGAGGCGTATGTGAAGTCGCTGAATATGTCTGCCGTTCACGGGGATTATGACTATTCGGCATCGCGTCTGCGGCAGTTCATCAATCTGCAGCAGGAAAACGGCAATATCCCGCTGCTTTCCAACAGCAATATGCACCGCAGTCAGCTGGAACAGCTTTTCTTCTATCCGATCTGGCTTCTGTATAACTTCCGTTTCAGTTCCAACCTCGTGGAACTGGAGCGCGCCATCCCGTCACTGGATGCCCTGCGTTCCTATCTGGAAAATCTGCTGGATGAAAACGGGGTCCTGCAAAATCTGGATAAGCGGTTCGGTATCGAAACGCTCTATCCGGTGGAAGGGCTTTCCACTCTGCTGAACGCTCTTTTCTGCCGCTTTATGCTCTCCTGCAACGAGTTGTACCGTCTGCTCGGACAGAACGGCACGGCGAAACACTGCATCCAGTTGGCGCAGAAAGCCTCCGCCATTCTCAAACTGAATAACTACATTGAAGAAAAACAGTTGTTTGCCGACCGTCAAATCACCGATCCGGAGGCAAAAGTCGATTTGCTGAGCAACTTCTGCGCCATGTACGGCGGTATTCTGCCGCTGGAAAACTTTGAAGTGTTTTTCTTTGAATTTTTCAACTTTGACGCCCCCTTTGAAAAGAGCAGTGATGCCAATAAGCCGTTTTTCCATTTCCTCTTTCTGGAAATGCTGTTTGCGCTCAATCAGCATGAATGGGCGTTCCGTTACATCAAGGAGTTCTGGAACACCCGTCTGGATAAAGAGAGCGGCTTCAACAAGACCCATTTTGCCCTGCCCAATGTGTTTCTCATCCGGGAGGTTCTGGGCGTGCGCATTGCCGAAGCCGGTCATACGGTGATCTACTTCAAACCGCCGCATGAACTTATCGAGGGCGCACAGGGCGAAGTTCCCATGGCAAGAGGCCGCCTGAAAATACAGTGGAAACGCCTCCGCAGCGGCGGACTGGATGTGCGGCTTGACTCAACCATGCCGCTGCGGGTGATCCCCTGTTTGAGCCATGCTCTGCTGCACGACACCAGTTTTCATTTGAGCGAAAACATCACTCTGCTCGACCCGCCCGACGAACTGGTCGAAGACTGATTTTGGACTGTTTTCTCCGCCCCGTGCTGAAAAACATCAATCGAAGAAACGCGGATCAATTTCGCTTTTCAGGGCCTCAAAGAGTTCATCGGTCATATTTTTCATCTCTTCCAGACCGAGTTTTGAAGAGGCGTTGGGGTCAAGAGAAACGGCGCGGCAAATGGCGGTGCGGTCCGCATCGAGCGCACCCTGTGCCGTCAACAGCTGGACGTTTATCATCTGGCGGTTCAGACCGGCGAGTTGTTCCGGATAATCCAATACCTGACAGGGCTGGATGCCGCCGCCGTTGACCAGACAGGGAACTTCCACACAGGCTCCGGGCGGCAGAGTGGGGATAAGTCCGTTGTTCATCACATTCAAGTTCGCCTCCATCGGCTCATCGCAGGTGATGGCATGGATGATCTGCATACCGTACTCGTTGCTGGACTCGGTGGAGACTTTGCGCTTGCCGGAGAGGTATTCCTGAATATGGCGTTCGACTTTATTCCGGGCGTGGCGGCAGATCGTCAGCGCGGCACCGGTAACGCCGGAACTCATGATGCCCCAATCGAAACCGTCTTCATCCAACTGGGGAATATCATGACTGCAATAGCGGTCGATCAAATCCTGACGCTTGCGGAAATACTGGACATATTCACTGCCGTGACCGCTGCTTTCGGTGGGGAAATATCCGAAGTAACGCATCAGTTCAAAACGCACTTTGTCCTGTTTGTAGATTTCGGGCTTATCCAGACGCTTGAAAAGTTCGGGGTAAAGGTCTTTGCCGTCCGCTTCCAGTTTGAGATAGAATGCCTGATGATTGATACCGGCACAGCGGAAACGCAGTTTTTTGCGCTCCACATTGAGGTATTTGCAAATGGTGTTCGCCGTATGCTGTACACTGTGACAGAGGCCGACGACCTTCACGGTCTTTGCGCGGCGGGAGAGGGCAATGGTGTTGATGGACATGGGGTTCACATAATTGAGCAGCATGGCTCCGGGGGCTTCTTCCTCCATCATGTCAAGAACCTCAAAAAGCGGCTTCAAAGTGCGCAAGCCGCGGAAAATACCGCCGGGGCCGAGGGTGTCGGATACGACCTGATCCACGCCGTATTTCAGCGGAATGGAGTATTCCAGTTCCTGATGACAGAGGTCGCCGCTGCGAAAAACCGTCAATACAAAAGCGGCTCCGCGCACAGCCAAACGCAGATCGGTGGTGGCGGAATAGTGAAACTCTTTTCCGAGCCGTTCCGCAACAATGGCGGCGGCCTTCACTGCGGTATTGAGTCTGCCCTCATCAATATCCATAAGACAGATTTCATACTCTCTGCGCAGTGTTTCATCCAGAAGAAAATCACGGATAAAATTCTGGGAAAACGTAACACCACCGGCACCGACCAGGACGATTTTTTTCATTTTTACACCTTTTGTAATTGTATTTTTGTGTTGTCGATGCTATAATATACATCGTATTTTATGCGATGTAAATAGGATTATTGAAGAAATGATTGGACAAATGATGCAAAAACAAAAACCATTCCGTACCGGCACCCACCGTCTGCCGCTGGATGAGTTTCCGGAAACGCCCCTGCCCTTTTATCCCCGTTCTGCCGGACACTTTCTGCTGCAGGCTCCATGGCGGGAAGATATTCCGATCGGAGAGAAAAACTTTGTTCAACTCTTCTGGTTTCTCCGTGGAGAGGCGGAATTTCTGCTCAACGGCAAACTGTGCCGCATGCAGGCGGGCGATGTCTGTTATCATCTGCCGAAAGAAGCGCATTTCCACCGCAGCATTTCGGAATATACCGAATACCGCTGGCTGGCGTTTGACGGAGAAAATGCGGTAAAATTCCTGCTGGATTTCAACTATCCCCGCGAGGGGTGGCACGCCGGGGCGTGTCCCGAAAGTCTCTTTGTGGAATACGGTGACCGTCTGCGGGAGATGACTCCGTACAGTTACCGCAGAATGTGCGCCCTGACCGTTGAGATCCTCGCCTGTGCAGGAAAAACCCCGGAAGAAAACAGCGGCGAAAAACTTTTCCGCCGCGCCGCCGCACTTTGCCGGGAACATTTCTGCGAACGGGAATTCAATGTGAATTCTCTTGCGGAAAAACTGCAGATCGACCGTTCGACCCTGACCAGACACTTCAACGCCAACATGGGTATTTCAGCAGGAAAATATCTGGAAAATCTGCGTTTGCAGCACGCCGCCTCTCTGCTGACGTCAAGCAGTGCATCGCTGGCGGAAGTGGCAGAAGCCTGCGGATTGTGCGATGCAAACTACCTCTGCCGTCTGATCCGCAAACACTACCGCACCACTCCGGGGAAACTGCGGCAGAATTAACGTTTCTGTACGGGTTCGCCCTCTACGTGGAAACCGTTGATGGTGCCGTGGGCGACCAGTTTGTCTGCGGAATTGCAGACGTTGACATCGTAAACGACCGTCCGTTTGCCGTTGCTGACCTCTTTTGCGGCCGCCTTGAGAAACGTCCCCGTTCCGGGCCGGATGAAAGAGAAAGAACAGGTCATCGCCACGGTCGGCACGCCCCCCGCATTGGCGGCGGCGGCAAACGCAAGGTCGGAAAGCGAAAAGATCGCTCCCCCCTGTACCGTACCCAAACCGTTGAGAGAATTTTCTGAAATCTCCAACACGGCTTCCGCATATCCGGGGCGAATTTCCGTGACACGCATATTGTTATACTTGCCGAAACGGTCTTTTTCGTTGATGAGTGATTTGAAATTTTCCATATCCATAAGTGATAAACTCCCTTTTCTTCCATTAATATAATCTCTTTTCGTGAATTTTTAAGTTTTTTTGATTGAATTTTTGGTAAAAAGGTCGTAATTTATGTAAAATGCAGATTTTCAATACAAACAAGAAAATAAAAGAAAAGGATTTTTATGGAAACAGCATCAAGAGAAAATTGGGGCAGCCGTATCGGCTTCGTGTTGGCGGTTGCCGGTTCGGCGATCGGATTGGGCAATATCTGGAAATTCCCGTACATCACCGGACTGAACGGCGGCGGAGCATTCGTGCTGCTCTATCTGATCTGCATCCTGTTCTGCGGCGTTCCGCTGATGATTTGCGAACTGGCGATCGGACGAAAAGCCAAAGCCAATCCCGAAAAGGCGTTGGAACTTCTTTCAGAAGGGCGTAACAAGATGTGCAAATACATCGCCGTCCTTGTGGCAATCGGAGCCGTTTTTCAAGCCTATATCAGCAGTCCGGGTCTCGGTATGGTTCTTCTGTTGCTGGCAATTTGGCTCTACCGCAAAGGGATCGCCATGGTGGGAACGCTCTCTGTTATTACAGCACTCTTGATCCTCTCCTACTACTCCGTTATCGGTGGTTGGCTCATTGAATATACCCTTATGGCTTTCAGCGGAAACATGGACTTCAAAACGGTCGATCAGGCAGGACAGGTATTCGGAAACTTCATCAGCAATACCCCCAGAGTCGTTCTCTGGAACTATATTTTCATGGCACTTTCCGCACTGATGCTTCTCGGCGGCATCAAAGGCGGCATCGAACGCTGGTCTAAAATCCTCATGCCCGCACTCTTCATCCTGCTGCTGGTCATCGTCGTCCGCAGTGTCACGCTGCCCGGAGCGGAAAAAGGTGTGGAATTCCTTCTGAAACCGGATTTCAGCAAACTCTCCGCCTCCGGGGCATTGGAGGCTCTCGGTCACTCTTTCTACACATTGAGCCTCGGCATGGCGATCGGCATCACCTACGGCAGTTACCTTTCCTCCAAAGAAAACCTTTTCTCATCGACCTTCGGCGTTGTCGTGGTGGATACCATGGCGGCGGTGCTTGCGGGGCTTGCGATCTTCCCGGCAGTTTTCGCTATGGGGTTCGGTCCTGAAGCCGGTCCGAGTCTGATTTTCAAGGTTCTGCCGGTGACGTTCAACTCCATCCCCGGCGGCTTGGGCTGGCTGTGGGGCGGATTTTTCTTCGCCATGCTGATCATTGCGGCACTCACCAGTGCGGCATCTCTTCTGGAATGCGGTGTCACCTACATGGTCGATCGCTGGAACATGAACCGCAAACTGGCGATCCTCATTCTTTACATCGCCTTGACTACGCTGGGGTATCTCTCCTGTGTCAGCATCGCGGACTGGAGCAAACTGGAACTGCTTTACACCGGATTGGTCAGTTGTTTCGGAGCGCACCTCATCCCCGGCAACTGGTTCGATCTGCTGGATAAACTTACAAGCAACTGGATCATTCCGCTGATCGGTTTTGCGGAAGTCGTCTTTGTCGGCTGGTTCTGGCGCATCCACAATGCGGCGCAGGAGATCCGTATCGGAGCAGAAGCCACTTGCGACAAAAACATCTTCGTCCGGCTCACCGGACTGCACAAAGACCCCGTGTATCAGAATTCCGTCAGCGGATTTTCGAGCATGACCCTCTGGGCATTCATGACCCGCTATTGCGCCCCGATCGTGATATTTGCCCTCTTCCTGAAAGCAGTCGGCATCAACATCGGCTTCTGATTTTCAAACGGATATAAAAATTCCCGGAGGCGCAGAGAGAAACGCTCTGCTTTCCGGGAATTTTTTTGTGCAGAAACAAGCCTTCAGAGGCAGTTGTCCGCCAGCACCAGTGCCGCCATTGCCTCCACTACCGGAACCATACGGGGCACCAGACAGGGGTCGTGCCGTCCTTTGATCTCCAGCGTGACCGGATTTCCGTTCAAGTCAATGCTGTTCTGCTGCCGGGCGATGGAAGGGGTCGGCTTCACTGCCGCTTTAAAAATGATCGTATCGCCGTTGGAAATGCCGCCGAGGATGCCTCCGGCATTGTTGGAGTCAAAACCGTCGGGTGTGATCGTGTCGTTGTTTTCACTTCCGCGCATCTCCGCAACGGCGAAACCTGCGCCGAATTCGATCCCCTTGACCGCTCCGATCGAAAGCATGGCATGTGCCAGTTGTGCATCCAGTTTATCAAAGGCGGGTTCGCCGAGACCGGCGGGAACGTTCAGCACTTCGCAGAGGACAACTCCGCCCACGCTGTCATGTTCCAGCTGCGCCTGCTGTATGACTTCGGTCATCTTGACGGCGGCTTCGGGGTCGGGGGAACGCACGATATTGTTTTCGACCTCACCCCAGAGGAATTTTTCAGCCTTTACTCCGCCGATATTGAGCGCACATGCCCGTACCTGGATGCCCTTTGTTTTGAGAAACATCTTCGCCACCGCTCCGGCGGCAACACGGGCCGCGGTCTCTCTGCCGGAACTGCGTCCGCCGCCCCGGTAATCACGGATGCCGTATTTTTTCTGATAGGTATAATCCGCATGGCCGGGACGGAAAAGATTTGCCACATTGCTGTAATCGGAACTGTGCTGATCGGCGTTGCGGATCAGGATCGCCAGCGGACAGCCCGTTGTTTTTCCCTCAAAAACGCCGGAGAGGATCTCCGCCTTGTCCGCTTCGTTGCGTTGGGTGGTCACTCTGGATTGTCCCGGACGGCGGCGGTCGAGTTCGGCTTGCAGGAATGTTTCATCCATTTCCAGCCCGGCGGGAACGCCGTCGATCACGACCCCGATACCGGGGCCGTGGGACTCACCGAATGTTGTTACACGGAAATTTTTGCCAAATGTATTGCCGCTCATATTTTTAATTCCTCCCGGAGTTTTTTCATCAGTTCTGCGGTCTGCTCCTGAATGGAGAGTTCCTCTCTGACCGTATAGATAATATCCGCCAACTCCCGGAAACGGGGCGTGCGGCGGTCGTAAAGTTCCTGAAACGCCTGCTGCGGATCACCGGTGTTTTGCAGAAAGGGCGGCAAACCGCGGCTCAAAATACGCTTGTAAGCGATTTGCGGGGCGACTTCGATATAGAGCCAGCACCCCAGTTTTTTCAAATCCTCCGTTGAAAGGAAAGGGTTGCTTGCGACACCGCCGCCGAGGGCGATGACCATGCCGGAGTGATTTGACAGGGCGCGGACGGTATCGGCTTCCAGTTTGCGGAAATACTCTTCGCCGTACTCCTTGAAAATCATGCGGCAGTCCGCCGTTTTTCCGGTGCGGCGGCAGAACTCTTTTTCCAGTTCTTCATCCGTATCGGCAAACGGGATGCCGAGGGCATCGGCAACGCCTCTGCCCAGCGTGGACTTGCCGCAGTGCTTGATGCCGCAAACGATCAGCGGAAGCATTTTACATCACCGAGTCCGGACGGACGATCTGGGTGCCGACACCGTGATCGGTGAAGATCTCCAGCAGCAGCGTGTGAAGAACTCTTCCGTCGATCATGTGGACCTTGTTGATACCGGCATTCAGAGCCTTGACGCAGCTGCGGATCTTCGGCAGCATGCCGCCGGAGATGATCTTCTGCTGGATAAGACCGTCGATCTCATCGGTACGGATGGTCGGGATCACGGACTTTTCATCTTCGCAGTCGGAAAGGATGCCCGGCACATCGCTCATAAAGACCAGTTTACGGGCGTGGAGTGCTTCAGCGATATTGCACGCGGCAACGTCGGCATTGATGTTGTAGATTTGACCGTCCAGCCCGGTTCCGAGGGGAGTCACCACCGGGATACAGCGTTTTTCGAGAGCTTCCAGAATGGGGGTCGTATTGACGCCGACGATATCCCCGACAAAACCGACATCGGATTTTTCACCGGTGACGGGATCGACCGACATCGTTTTTTCCGCCTTGAGAACCTGTTTGCCGGAGATGCCGCACATGTTTCCGCCCGCATCGCACCCCAGTTTCACCAGATCGGCATTGACCTGATTATGGAGAACATCATCCACGATTTTGATGGTGCGTTCGCAGGTGAAACGCAGACCGTTGACGAACTTCACCGGGATCTCCTGTCTGCGGAGTTCGGCGGAAATGGCTTTGCCGCCGCCGTGAACGACCACCGGTTTGATGCCGATCGCTTCCAGAAGAACGATGTCCCGCATGGTGCTTGCCACCAGAGCGGGGTCCTCCATGGAACTGCCGCCGAATTTCACGACCATGATGGAGTTGCGGAAACGCTGGATATAAGGCAGAGCCTCCACCAGCACATTGGCTTTATTGATAAGACTGTTCATTATGTAAAATTCCCTGTTTTATTGCATAGGTTCGATCGTCTGTTCCTGCGGAACGACCTTGCGCCGCTGGATGGGTCGGCGCATGAGAACGTGGGAACGCTGCGGATCGCTCAGATCCTCAAGCATGATCCCGCCGCTGTGATGCGGACGGAAGACGTAATAGAACTTCCAGTCTTTGCGTTCTTTGCCGCTCATATCAAATTCCAGTTCGCCGACGCCGTTGATCTCATACTTTCCCGCCCAGTCCCAATAGGTATCGACACCGGTCATGGTGTCGGGGCGCAAAATGTGCATAAAAATCAGATCTTTGTATACGACGATGTATTCATCTCCGCCGTCTTTGGGAAAATAGAGACCGGTATTGACCAGTTTGCTCTGGCATCCGGCGAGAAGCAGAACCATTCCCGCTGCTGCCAAAAGATAAAATTTCTTCATGTTTCGACTCCTTGTTTGTGAACCCCTGAAAAGATACAGCCGAAAGCGGCTTTTGTCAAACTGAAATGGCAAAAAACTGTATTTTTATGGCAAATTCTACTTGACAAAAGAGATTTTCCGCATTAAGTTAGTTGTATGTTTACTCAAAGATCAACAGAAGGAGAAAAAACATGCCATTCGATGTTCAATGGTTCATTTTTGCTCTGGTCAGCAACGGAGTCATGACCCGGCAGGAGCTGGAGGAGATGTTCCGCAATCTCGGGCCCGCCGGAGATTTGGGCAGTTTCGCCCAACTGGTGCTTGAAAAACTTTCGCAGGGCTTGAGTCAGGAAGATGCCGAAGCGACGCTGGAACAGTTGCAGGCGATCATCGATTATTCCGTCGAACAGGGCGAAAGCGGCATCCCTCCGGAGTATCCGGAGGAACTTGCACGGACAGCCGCCCCCGCTCCCGCCGGAGATGATGAGCCGCTCGATGATGAACCCCGTGATTTTTCCAAAAAGAAACGTCCCGCCATCGCCAAAGGCGACGGGGTGCGTTATCCTTTCCCCGATATCGATCTTTCTCAAATCAAAAGTTTCGATGATCTGCCGTCGCTGGACGATGTGATGAGTATGTCCGATGAAGAGGTCGCAGGGTTGATGATTTTGCTGCTCACCAGTGTTCAGGCTCTGCAATGCAGTGACTTGCATCTTTCGGCAATGTCTCCCCCGTTCGTCCGCCGCAACCTTTTTCTGGAGCGTTTCGGCAGCGGGCCGCTCTCTCCGGAAGTGGTCGAACGGCTCTGCACCTCGCTTCTGACGCCCGACCTCAAGGCGCGCTTTGAAGAGGATATGGACTTGAACTATGCGCTTGAGATCGGCACATGCCGTTACCGCGTCTGCCTCATGGTCCATAAAGACGGCATGGAGGGCAGTTACCGTCTTGTGCCGGATCATATCTGCTCGTTGCAGGAACTCGGCTTCCTGCCGCAGGACGTCCCGACGATCGAACGGATGCTCGACTACAACAACGGCCTCATCCTCGTGACCGGACCGCTGGGCGCAGGCAAAACGACCACCCTCGCGTCGATGGTCAACATCATCAACGAAAAACGTACCGATCACGTTATCACCGTGGAAGACCCGATCGAAATTCTACACACCCATAAGGGTTGTCAGGTCACA
The DNA here is from genome assembly GCA_017466125.1 of Lentisphaeria bacterium. Taxonomy (GTDB): domain Bacteria; phylum Verrucomicrobiota; class Lentisphaeria; order Victivallales; family Victivallaceae; genus Victivallis. The sequence continues at coordinate 30,801 of JAFTUS010000020.1, forward strand.
CAGCGTGAGATCGGGCTTCATACGATCAGTTACCATTCGGCGTTGAAGGCCGCCCTGCGCGAAGACCCCGATATCATCGTTATCGGCGAACTGCACGACCTTGAAACGATCGAAAACGCCATCACCGCTTCCGAAACCGGACACCTTGTTATCGGCACACTGCACACCAGCGATGCCGCCGGTACGCTGAACCGGGTGCTGGATGCCTTCCCCCCCGCTCAACAGGCACAGATCCGCACCATGGTCGCGGGCAGTTTGCGCGGCATCGTCTGCCAGAAACTCATTCCCGGAGCGAACGGCAAACTGACCATTGCCTATGAGATACTGACCAACTCCATGTCGGTCGGCAACCTTATCAACGAAGGCAAGACCTATCAGTTGAAATCCACCATGGCGATCAGTTCCAAACAGGGGATGTGTACGCTCGACCAGAACCTTTTTGCCAAGTACATGGCAGACGAGATCACCTACGATGTGGCGCGCGGACTGATGCGCGATGCCGCCGTCATCGGTCAGATCGAACGGGAGTTTGCCATCCGCGAAGCCCGGAAACTCCAAGCACAGATGAAACAGAAATAAGAGGTTGAAAATGGCTGAAGAACCCTTTATCAACAGACACTTGCGCAAAATGCTCGAACTGGGCGGTTCGGACTTGCACCTTGCGATCGGAAGTCCCGCCAAAGCCCGTATCCACGGCGGCATCAACCCCATTGACGATGAGATCATCACTCCGGAAAAAATGCGTTCCATGCTGGAGGAGATCTGTCTGCCCAAACGCCGCTGGAAACAGTTTATGGAAACACACGACCTGGACTTCGCCCATGAGATCCCCGGTCTGGCGCGTTTCCGTGTGAACTACTTCTACAACTATTACGGCATGGCGTGCATCATGCGTCAGATCCCCAGCAAGATCCTGACGCTGGAACAGTTGAAAAGTCCGGAAGTCCTGAAAGAGATCTGCAAACTGAAATCCGGTCTGGTGCTGGTGACGGGGCCGACCGGCTCCGGTAAATCCACCACGCTTGCCGCCATGCTGGACTATATCAACTCCACCATGAAGAAGCATATCATCACCATCGAGGACCCGATCGAATTCGTACACCCCATCAAAGAGTGTACGATCGTTCACCGTGAAGTGGGCATCCACTCCTCAAGTTTCCCGCGCGCTCTGCGGGGAGCCATGCGCTCCGACCCGGATATCGTGCTGATCGGTGAGATGCGCGAAAACGAAACGATCCGTCTGGGGCTGACATGTGCCTCGATGGGTATGCTGGTTTTTGCAACACTGCACACCAATAACGCACCGAAAACAGTTGACCGTATCATCGATGCTTTCCCGTCGGATGAACAGGATCAGATCCGCACCATGCTTGCAGAGTGTCTGCAAGGCGTCGTTTCGCAGCTGCTCTGCCGCAAGATCGGCGGCGGACGTATCGCAGTCCACGAAATTCTGCTGTGGACGGAGGGTCTGCCCAACACCATCCGTGAAGGTCAGATCGCCAACATCCGTACGATCATCGACTCCGGCGGCAACCGTGGTATGCGCTCCATGGACAGTTCGCTGCAAAAGGCCCTTGACGGCGGACTCATTACCGCAGAAGAAGCCTACATGAAAGCCGCAGACAAACAGCGTTTCCGTCCTTATCTGGAAGCGGAAGAGGCGGCGAAAGCGGCGGCAGCAGCGGCAGAAGCCGGTACTGCACCCCAAAAATAATTCCGGAGGTTTGCTGTGTGGGAGCGTATCCGGCTCATCTGGCGCACGGTCTGCGGTGCGCACCGTTCCGATGATGCCACGGAACGGGGGAGTTTTGTTGAATTCTTCCTGCCGCGTCTGACCAGAGGATTTTTTATCCGCATGGGCGTTGTGGCGGCTGTTGCCGCACTGCTTTTCGGCTTCGTGCTGATCCCCTGTTACATCAACGGGGAAAGTATGATGCCCTCTTTTCCGTCCCGCGGGTTCACGCTGAACTGGCGGGGGAAATATCTTTTCAGCAAGCCAAAACGGGGCGATGTGGTCATCATCCGCTATTCGGACAAGGTGTACTATCTGAAACGGGTGGTCGGTCTGCCCGGAGATACCGTTGCGTTTCATCGGGGAGACCTCTATGTGAACGGCAGAAGATTGAATGAACCTTACGTCAAATACCTCTGCGACTGGGAACTTCCTCCCCGCAAAGTGCGTCCCGGACACTATTATGTCGTCGGCGACAACCGCAGTCAGCACATAGCCGACCACAAATTCGGTCAGGTACTCGAAAAGCGCATCGACGGCGCGCCCCTCTGGTGAACTCCGTTGATGCAGCTGCAAAATTCCGGATTAAAACAGAAAAGATGCAAAAAATCCTCCCTGCGTATTTGACAAAAAACCTTTTCGGTGTTACTTTACACTGGTTCCGTTAAATAGATGAGGAGAATTTTTATGAATAGTGATGCTTTTTTGATTTTGTTCATCGCTTTTATGGCAGTGATGGGCTTGATCCCGTTTGTACTGCGGCGGTATCAGATACCCAGTGTGATCGCTCTGCTGGCGGCGGGGATGCTGTTGGGGCCGAATTGCTTTGACATGACCGGCAGACTCTCCGAATTGCTGAGTTATCTCGGGGCGAACAGCAAGATCACAGCAGACCATTTCAACAGTCTTGTGAACTCCCTCGGTTCGCTGGGGCTGGTCTTTCTGATGACTCTGGCGGGCATGGAAGCGGATTTCAAACTGATCAAATCCGCCCGCAAACCGGTGGTGGCTTTGAGTATTCTCACTTTTCTGCTCCCGGCGATCTCCGGTTATCTGATCTACGCTTATTTCCGTGCGGACGATTTTCCCGGCAAACTGCTGTACGCGTCACTTTTTGCTTCGCACTCGGTCGGTATCGTATTTCCGGTGATCCGCGAACTGAAACTTACCAAAACAAAGTTCGGTGCGGCGGTACTGATCTCCACGGTCATAACGGATATTTCCAGTATCATTCTGCTGGCGGTCAGTGTCCAGCTCAAACGGCAGATGACGACCGGACTTCAGGGGCCGAAAACGCTTTCGGTCTTCGACTATATCGATCCGGGATTTTTCGGACAGTGGTTCACGCCGGTCTTCCTGCTGATCGTGGTCGTCTACATGGTTGCGGCGATCTACATCGTCTCTCTGCTGGGGAAATGGCTGCTCAAACATTTCCAGCCCGGTGAAGACATACTCATCACGATACTGCTTTTTGTCATTCTTGCCACGGTTCTGGTGGGTGAATTTCTCGGCATCAACCTTGTCGTCGGCGCATTCATCGCCGGACTTGCCCTCTCGAAACTGGTCAAACCGCAGGGCGGCGGACTTGCTTTGATGGGACGTTTTGAAAGCATCGGCTACGGTTTTCTCGTGCCGTTCCTCTTTGTTTCGATCGGCATGAAGACGGACTTCTCCGCATTCGGAGCCGGCGGCAACCTGACGATCGTTCTGCTTACGGTGATCGGACTGGTCGGCAGCAAAGTCTTTTCCGGCTGGCTGGCATTGCGCCTTACCGGCTTCACCAACGGGCACGGCCTCTGTGCCGGACTGATGACCGTACCGCAGCTCTCCGCAACACTGGCGGCAGCGGCGATCGGCAAAGATCTGGGAATGCTTGATGACAACTTCTTCAACGCCATTATCATTCTGTCGATCGTCACGACTCTGCCGATCCCCTCACTGGTGCGCATTGTCATTGACCGGATGAAATTGCAGTTCACCACCGTCGAAGACGAAGCCTATCAGATCCCCGAAGCCGAAAAAGATGATGAATTAATTTAAACATGGGAGTTTTGAGTATGAAAATCACAGGTACTTTTTTAGACGAAATTTCACATGACATTCCACACCAGAACTGGGGCAGAGCCGAATGGGATGCCGACTTCAAGGCGATGAAAGATATCGGCATCGACACGGTTATTCTGATCCGCTGCGGCCACCGCCGCTGGGTCACTTACCCCTCCAAAGTCCTGATGGAAAAGCAGAACTGCTACCGTCCGCCGGTGGATCTGGTCGATCTTTTTCTGGAACTGGCGGAAAAGTACGGCATGAAATTCTATTTCGGCACGTACGACTCCAGCCTCTGGCAGGAACCCGGTTCTTTCCAGCGGGAATTTGATCTGGAACGCGCCGTTATCGAAGAAGTTTACGCCAATTACGGCCACCGCAAGGCTTTCGGCGGCTGGTATATCAACCATGAGATCAGCCGCAAAAGTCCGGAAGTGGTCAAACTCATGACGGCGGAAGGACGTTTCTGCAAGGAGATCTCCGGCGGACTGCCGGTGATGATCTCCCCCTACATCGACGGCGCAAAAAATGTCTCCGCCTTCGACTCCACGATCAACAAGAGCAATGGTGCATCGGTCGATACTCATGCGAAAGAGTGGGATGAGATCCTCTCCGGTTTGCAGGGAGCCGTGGACATCATGGCGTTTCAGGACGGTCACTGCGAATTTTATGAACTGGTGGACTTCATGTCCGTCAATAAGGAACTTGCCACCCGCTACGGCATGGAGTGCTGGACGAACTGCGAAAGTTTCGACCGGGATATGCCGATCAAATTCCTGCCGATCAAGTGGGAAAAGATGCTGCTCAAACTCGAAGCCGCCCGCAAAGCAGGGCTGGACAAGGCGATCACCTTTGAATTTTCGCACTTCATGAGCCCGAATTCCGTCTACGGCGCGGCGGGCAACCTCTACCGCCGTTACAGTGAATACTTCAATATCGCCCTGCCGGAACAGAAATAATATACCGGAAAGGAGAGTAAAACATGGTCTCTCACGCGAACTTTTCCACCCCGGACGGCATCAAAGAGGATTTCTTCTCCGCCGTATCCGCCCCCTGCTGCGATTTCCGTCAGGAGGCAGCCGGTCTGCTGAAAGAGTACGAAAGTTCTCTGGCGCAGTACGGCTGTTCCGCAGAAACAGAGATGCTGCTGCGTTTTCACTTGAGCGATGTGACCAACCAGACGCATGTACTCGAAGAACTTCTGAAAGACCGCTGTGCCTGCATCTCCATTATCGGTCAGCCCCCCGCCGGAGGCAGCCGCATCGCCCTCGAAGCGTGGCACTGGAGCGGAATGAAGAAGAAAAAAGAACGTTCTTTGCAGATTACGCTTGAAAATTACTCTCCGCTGTGGTTCAATCTGGAAAAACTCTCCGCCGCCGGCAGTTACGACCAGACGTACGAAGAGTTTTCGCTCCTGAAAGAAGAACTTGCCAACTGCGGAGCAAATGTCGCCGACCATACGGTTCGCACCTGGCTTTACTGCCGGGATGTGGATAACAATTATGCCGGACTGGTTCAGGCGCGGAACAGGTTTTTTGCCGAAAACGGTCTGACCAGAGAGACCCATTTCATTGCCAGCACCGGCATTGAGGGACAATCCGCCGCCGTCGATCGGCTCGTTCGCATGGATTCGATCAATTATCCCGGACTTCAGCCGGGGCAGATGCAGTATCTTTCTGCTCCTGACATGCTTTCGCCTACAACGATTTACGGTGTCAGTTTCGAGCGTGCGACCCGCCTGATCTTCGGCGACCGCTCCCATTACTTTATTTCCGGAACAGCCAGCATTGACAAAGAGGGTGTCGTCGTTCATCCGTTCGATGTGCAGAAGCAGACCCGGCGGATGCTGGAAAATATTGCCGCTCTGCTGAAAGAGGGTGACGCGGCAATGGAGGATATCGTTTCAGGGACGCTCTATTTGCGCGACCTTGCCGATGCCGATCTGGTACTGCCTGTCGTTCGGGAAGTGCTGGGGGCTCGCCCGGTGCTGGTCACGGTGAAGGCTCCCGTCTGCCGTCCCGCATGGCTGGTGGAACTGGAGTGCATCGCCATAAACAGCAAAGGCGACAGCAGATTTCTGCCGCTTGCTTGAAACCGTTTCAGAAGGCTGTGTACGAAAGGTTGACTGATTTTTACAGGGGCTTCGGAATGCTTCGTCCGCTCAACGCCCCGGAGGCTCGAGAGCCCCGCACGGGGCGACAGCCGACCACTCCCGAGGCCGACGTTCGGCCGCTGCGCTTGTACTTTCGCCGCCATTTTAAGGCGGCGACCAGCGTTCCGCCTCCGTCTTCGTAAAACTACGCCGCGACAAGGCTGGAGCACGTCCGGGTACGACCTGGTACAGACGGAGGCTCGAGAGCCCCGCACGGGGCGACA
>JAFTUS010000156.1 GCA_017466125.1 Lentisphaeria bacterium
ACAGGGATTTGTTCTGGCACAGGCTCGGCTTTACCGCCAGTTCAACCGGGTAGGCTTCCGCATTGCCGCAACAGAGAACACCCGGAACATCAACCTTATTAAATATATTGCATGGCTCTGCGATGAGCGGCACGCCCCGGCAGAAGAATTTGTCTCCACCGCCCGGAGTTATGAGGAACGCAAAGAAGCAGAGCGGCAACGGAACGCCGCTCTCTCTGCTGCGGGGCGAGATATTGCCCCTTTGCCGGAGGTCGTGAACCCGGAACGGAAAAAGGCGTGTGAACGGAACTTTCAGCTGTTTTGTGAAAGTTACTTTCCGGAAACTTATTCTTTAGGATGGTCGCCCGATCACATCAAAGCCATTGAAAAAATTGAAACCGCCGTTCTGACCGGAGGACTCTTTGCTTTGGCGATGCCTCGCGGCTCCGGCAAGAGTACACTTGCAGAAACGGCGGCGATCTGGTCGATGCTCTACGGACACCGGGAATTTGTCACCCTGATTGGAGCAACGGAGTCGGCGGCGCTGGAAATGCTCGACTCTATAAAAACTGAATTGGAAGTCAACGAGAACCTTGCTGCTGACTTTCCGGAAGTCTGCTATCCCATCGAGCAGTTGGACGGCATCGCAAACCGCTGTGCTGGTCAACACTGCAATGGAGAGCGAACCCGAATCACCTGGACTTCCAATGAAATCGTATTGCCCACTATCAAAGACAGTAAGGCTTCCGGAATCATTGTCCGGGTAGCAGGAATAACCGGTCGGGTGCGTGGTATGAAATACAAGCGTTCAGACGGCAGAAGTGTGCGCCCGACACTTGTAATCATTGACGACCCGCAGACTTCAGAATCTGCTGGTTCGCTTGAACAGACCCGGAAACGGGTGCGTGTCCTTGCAGGTGACATTCTCGGTCTTGCCGGACCGGGACAAAAGATTTCAGGCATCATGCCCTGTACCATCATCCGCCCCGGAGATATGGCAGATATTATTTTGAACCGGAATACACACCCTGATTGGAACGGAGAAAAAACAAAGATGCTGTACGAGTTTCCGAAAAACATGAAACTTTGGGACGAATACGCCGAAATCCGTGCCGAAGCCCTGCGGACAGACGGCAACTTCCAAGCGGCAACAGATTTTTATCTGGCTCACCGTGAGGAAATGGACGAAGGGGCGGTGGTCAGCTGGGATGCCCGGTATAACCATGATGAGGTATCGGCACTCCAACACGCAATGAATTTGAAGTTACAGGATGAAGCGGCTTTTCAGGCGGAGTACCAAAACGATCCGCTTCCGGAAGATTTGTCAGATGACACCTTGCTTTCCGTGGATGAGATCTGCGGTAAGGTCAACGGCATTGCCCGATATCGTGTTCCGCTTGCCTGTGATCGCCTGACAATGTTTATCGACGTTCAGAAAGCGTTACTCTTTTATACAGTGGTTGCCTGGGGCGAAGATTTCACGGGGGCTATCATCGATTACGGCTCTTGGCCCGATCAGCACCGCAGGCAGTTTTCTCTTGCCGATGCCAATCCCACCATTCAAAGCACGTTCCCCAAGGCTGGCTTTGAGGGTAGCTTGTACGCCGCGTTGACCAAACTTACCGATGAATATCTCGGCAGAGAATGGGAGCGCGAGGACGGGGCTGTGTTGAAAATTGAACGGGCGTTGGTTGACGCAAACTGGGGACAGAGTACAGATATTGTATATCAGTTCTGCCGTCAAAGTACACACGCCGGTATTATTATGCCGTCACATGGTCGGTATGTCGGCGCAAGCAGTAAACCGATGACGGAGTACCGCAAACAGCCCGGTGACCGGTTGGGGTTCAACTGGATGGTCCCCAATGTAGCAGGGAAACGGGCGATCCGTCACGTCATCTACGATACAAACTTTTGGAAGAGTTTCATCCACACCCGTCTGGCGGTAGAACTCGGCGACAAAGGCAATCTTTCTTTGTACGGCAGAATTCCCGGAGTACATCAGCTCCTGGCAGAACATCTGACCGCCGAATACAAAGTCAAGACCCAAGGGCGTGGTAGAACAGTAGACGAATGGAAACTCAAGCCCGACCGAACCGACAACCACTGGTTGGACTGTATCGCCGGATGTGCCGTCTGTGCCTCCATGCTCGGAGCTGCTCTCCCGGAAACTCTGCCGGTGAAAACTGCTCGAAAACCTATGATCCGTCTTTCCGATCGCCGCATCGGGGAAAGACCGCAAAATAACGTCAGCGGCAAGATGAAACTGTCAGATATCAGGAGGAGCAAAAATGGTTGATAAAGAAGATGTCCCGGAGCATATCCGGCAGGCTGTTGACCTTATTTCGGCAGTATTGCGGAGAATTAAGGAAAAGGCACTGGATAAATCGCAAGATTCATGCTTGTATATAGCAACGCCGAAAGGAGTAACAACCTAATGGAAAAAAATAATATTATGCGGCGAGAAATTGCCGCGTTGGAAGATGCCTCGGTTGCCGAACTCAAAGCAAGGTTTTCAGAACTTTTTGGCTTTGAGTGTGGCGCAACCAACGCCCGGAATCTCCGGGCAAGGCTCACATATAAATTGCAGGAGATTTTCCTCGGAGGTCTTTCAGCAGAGGATCGAGCAATGCTTGATGCCATTGCAGATAAAGATCCGGCCGCAAATCTTAAACCGGTAAATAATGTGCCGAAGGTTCTTTCAAAAGGCACAAGGTTGCGGAGAGATTGGAAAGGCAAAACTTATGAAGTTTTTATCCGGGAAGATGGAAAATTTGAATATGACGGGACAATTTATCGTTCTTTGTCTGCCGTTGCAAGTGAGATTACAGGAACGCACTGGAACGGTAAAAAATTCTTCGGGGTGAAATGATGCCGTCGATAGTGAAAAAACGATGCGCTTGTTATGTAAGGAAATCTGTGGAGGACGGCTTGGAGCAAGAGTTTAACAGTCTGGATGCTCAACGGGAAGCCTGCGAAAATTACATAGCAAGTCAGAAAGGAAACGGCTGGATATGCCTTCCGCAACGCTACGATGACGGAGGTTTTTCCGGTGGAAACACGAAGCGTCCGGCTCTTCAGCAGTTGTTGGATGATTGCGAGGCCGGATTGGTGGATATTATTGTTGTTTATAAAATCGACCGTCTTTCCCGATCAATTTGTGATTTTGCCGACCTTACGAAGAAATTTGATGAATGGGGAGTGCAATTTGTCGCCGTAACGCAGGAAATCAACACTGCGACCTCCGCTGGACGTATGATGTTGAACATTTTAATAACCTTCGCCCAATATGAACGGGAGGTTATCACAGAACGCGTTCGGGATAAAATGGCTGCTACCCGTAAGAAGGGAAAATTTGTCGGCGGTTCAGTACCAATGGGATATGATGTAAGAGATAAGAAACTGGTGGTGAATTTTGCAGAAGCAGAGGTCATCAGAAAAATTTTCCAAAGATATGTGGAAATCCAATCCCCGAAACTTATCGCCATGGAGCTGAATGAACAAAACATCAAAACCAAACAGGGGAAAAAATGGGATACCGCCCACGTCAACCGAATTTTAAGTAATCATACTTATGTCGGGGAAATCAAATACAAAGATGCAATCTGCAAAGGTGAGCAGGAAGCAATTGTGCCACGAGATCTTTGGGACCGGGTAAAGGAAATTCAGCGCTCCATTGATCCGCAGTCAGACCACTCAAGACGGCAGGAAACAATTGCACCCTTAAAAAGCATCTTACGGTGTGGACATTGCGGTGGAGCGATGATGCCGACATACTCAAACAAGGGCGGTCGGCGGTATTATTACTATCTTTGCAGCAAGGATTCTAAACGGGCAATTTCAGAATGTCCGGTTAAGCAAATACCTTCCGGAGACATTGAGGCACTTGTCAGAAAGCAATTACAAAAAATGCTTTCTGATATTTCACTTGTTATGCGTTTTGCAGAACAGTCGGGGATGTCTCCTGTGGAGGTAGTGGAGTGTTTTCGGGAAGAATTCTGGAATGAAATCAGTCCCGGAGAATACAATCGCCTTTTAATACTTTTAGTTGAAAAAGCCATTGTTTGGGAAGACCGATTGGAACTGGAACTCAAAACTTGCGGTGTAAAATCATTGTTGGAGGAATTCAAAAATGAATAAAGTGGAAATACTTGAAAATGGGAATGTCAAAATTACAATCCCGATGTCGTTCCGGAGCTGTGCCGGAAGAAAAAGAATTGTCACGCCGGATTCGGAGACGAGTTTTACCGACCCGATGATAACCAATATTGCAAGGGCATTCCGTTGGCAGACATTGATCGATGAAGGCAAGTTTTCCAATGTTCACGAACTTGCCAGAACCATCGGCAAAGATGATGCCTATGTGTCGAGAATCATCCGGTTTACGCTGCTTGCTCCGGATATCATCCATGCAGTCCTTGCCGGAAAAATAAATAAAAGCATCAGCACAGAAAAACTTAAACAGTCATTACCTCCTATGTGGGAGGATCAGAAAAAGATGTTTGATATAGAGTGACAGTTTTTCCTTTTGAGGCGGTAGGAGAAATCCTGCCGCTTTTTTTTTGTATGCGCGGCACGCGCATTGACTCGTCGGTGAAAGTCCGATACAGACCTTGTCAGTAGGAACTGTTAGCGAAA
>JAFTUS010000021.1 GCA_017466125.1 Lentisphaeria bacterium
GGAGAATGCCGCTCTCAAAAATACGCCGCATCATACTTGCAAAGCAAGTGCTTCATGTTTGCCGCAGGCAAACGCTTCATGCAGCAACGCTGCGCTTCATACGGCGAAGCCGTGCTTCATTCGATCAGCGTTCACGCTGATTGAACTTTTGGTTGTGATTGCCATCATCGCAATCCTCGCCGCCATGCTGCTTCCCGCCTTGAATAAGGCACGGCAGAAATCCAGTGCGACCTCTTGTATGAATAATCTCAAGCAGTTGGGCTTGGGGATAGAACTTTATCTGGATGATAATCAGGGAGTCTATCCGATTGGTAACCATGACTCAATCGGCAACGGCGCTACTCAATGGCAGGATTCAAAGGCCCCTTTGCGACGGCTGAATTACGTCCCGGCAAAAATCATTGGTCTGGGTGCCAAAAACGGTTGTCCAAATAAACTGGATCCGGTCAGTGATTACAGTTACAGTATCAATGCGTGGCTTACACATTACCATATGCCCTACCGCGGTGCCAAAAAGCGAGATCAGGTCAAATCGCCCTCCTTGCGTTTTCTGGTGGGTGATGGTGTTCCTACCTCCAATTCCTCCGTGGGGCAGCCGCATGCAATTTTTTCATCCAATACGCCTGCTTGGGATAGCGGCTTGCCGACATTCAGCACAGATGAGACAAAATGGAAACGGCATGTCGATTCCATGAATCTTCTTTATGTCGACGGTCACGTTGATCCGCTTCGTCATTATCCGCGCTCCTACGCCGCCCTGGTAATAAACTGTTGGCATAACTACTTGCCGTAATCCGGAGACAGATAGATATGTTAAAGAAAATAATCTTCTCTATTTTAGCATTTGCTGCTTTAGGTTTGAATGCTGCCAGAGTGCAAGTATTTTCTCACAATACCCCTCACACACGGTTGGTTTGTTCCAATGGAGCAAAAGCAACCGGCAAAAAATCACATTTGAAAACTCCTGATGGCCGTCCTGTTTATGAAATCAATATCCAGCAGAACGGCACCGGAGGTTCTATCATGTTTCTCTGTTATGCCCCCGGAAAATTTTTCCGGAAAACAGGAAAATATGAAGTGAGTTTCTATTGCCATGCTACCGGTGAAGGTTCCCCCAGAATGGCGGTCGGCTTGGGTGTTTCTCCCTATACAGAGTTTGCGGCGAGAAACATCCAATTAAAAAAAAGATGGAGTAAAGTAGTATTTACTTTTGACCTCAACACTCTGCCGGGAGATAAAATTTGTACCATGCCCCGAATCATGCTTGGCGGTCTCGATCCGCAAAAGATATTTATTGGAGAAATATCCGTGCGGGATTTGCCTCCTGAAGTTTCATTTAAGAAAACATCTCCTGAATGGATACTGAAAAAATCGGGTCCATTCACCCCGGCACGCAAACCCAATGGTGGAGAACTTGTCCGCTTGCAGGATGGCGTGTTCGATGTGGGCAATACCGTTGAAGATATCCGGGAAGGTCAACGATTTTATTTCTACAATGAGTTTGAATCGGATGTCGCCGGAGTAATGTCTGTTGGTGCTGCCGCTGATTGGTGGTTTGAGTTTTACGCTAACGGCAAACTGATTTATTCTACTTTGAAAACAGGCAATCAATCACAGAATTTCACCCCGTCTGCACATCGTTTCCGGGTTCCGGTAAAAAAGGGTAAAAACCTCTTTGCCGTCAACGTTATTGCCGGAAGTGCGGGTGCAAAATTTGCTTGCGGACAGGCTGTTGATGTTTCCAAAGTGGTTATTGGCCCCAATAAAGAATATCGTGCCGTAGATTATCCATTGTTAGTTGAACCGGGTTCGCTTTTGGATTTTTCCACTCTGCCATTACGGGATGCCCCAGCCGGAAAGTATGGACGGGTCATCACAAATGACAAAGGTCACTTCGTTTTTGAAAAAGCCCCGGACAAACGATTGAAACTTTATGGCACAAATCTGGTATTCGATCTCAATGCTCCTCCCAGAGAATATGCAGATAAATTGGTCCGTATTTTGAAATCTCAAGGTTTCAACTCTGTCCGTTTCCACCATTACGACTATGTACTTACCCGTGGTACAGGAGACTCGGGACGTGGTAAACTCAACCCCAAAGAGATGGAAAAATTCGATTACCTTTTCAGCGAATTAAAAAAGAATGGGTTTTATATGACCCTTGACTTGCATACCCTCCGGACCAAAGCAACCGGTTTGAAGGGAAATGTTCAGGAAAAGGATACTCCCTCCGGCCATTTCTTCCGGATCTATGTAAAGAATTTAATGGAGCATGTCAATCCTTATACCGGTCTTGCCTATAAAGATGACCCTGCTCTGATGATGATTTGTCCGGTAAACGAAAACGTACCGTGGTTTTTCTACGGTATGGGTGGTGCGCTCAGTTCCCATATTCAAACTCGCCTGAATAAAAATCCCGAATATAAGCAAATGGATAGCAAGGCGAAAAAACTTTTAGTGGAAAAGGAGACTGTTGCTGCCGCAATGGAATACCGGGAATGGATATGGAAGTATCTGAAAGGTATCGGAGTCAAAGCATTGCTTACGGATCAGAATGTATGGAGTGCCCCCGGTATGGCATTGCTCCGTAAGGATCTGGAGTATGTGGATAATCATTATTACTGGGATCATCCGGGTAAATTGCCGGGACAGGGATATACAACGATATCCAACAACTCCGCAGTCAAAACTTATATCGGTTCTGATTCTGCATTTTATCTCCCCGGTCCTCTTGCGGCCCGCATTGTTGGCAAACCGTATACGATTACAGAATTCAATTACGCTCACCCAAATGAATATCGTGCGGAGGGCGTTCCCCTGTCCGGCGGTTATGCAGCATTGCAGGATTGGGATGGTATGTATGAGTTTGACTTCGGAACTCTTGAGAACATTTCCGGAGCCCCCACCTCTTTCGGATTTGACAATATTTGCGATCCCATTCAGGTACTCTCATCCAGACTTGCGTCTTTGATTTTCTTACGCGGAGATGTGTCACCTTCTGAAAAATCAGTTACACTGGTTGTCCCGGAAAATTATTTGGACAGCACCTCCTCTGCCCGTACAAAAGGCTTGGGTTCCGGAGGTCTTTATCCCCGGGAAATGGCTTCATTGGGTTATGTTTGTAAAATCGGCACAACGGTACGTCCTGCGGCAAAAAAATTAAATGCCAATGAGTTAAATGTTACTCAGGAAGTGCCTTTGCAGACGGTAATGAAAAAAGTTGGATTAAATAACAAACTTCTTTCCATCCGCAATAAATTTGCCCGCAGCACAACAGGTGAATTGGAGTTGAACGGGAAGAAAGGTTATTTCAAAGTTTCTACTCCCAAAACGGCAGCCATCGTTTTGACCGGAAGCGGCACAGCGCAGACTGATGCTCTGTGGATAAAGAATTCAAAGCATCCGGTTACGATCAGTTTTTCAGCCCTTGATGACAAGAACCTGAAAGATTCTGAACGTATACTTGGTTTGCATCTTACGCATGTGATTGCTTCCGGAACCGTATTTTCTGATAAAAGTTGTTCCGTTATTGAACGTAAAGGAAAATTACCCTTGTTGCTCCGTCATGGCATCGCAAACGTCAGACTGAAACTTTCCCCCGGGAAAGCCCCCAAGGTCTATGCAGTTGCTCTCGACGGGAAACGTATCGCTGAAGTAGAAAGCCAATTCAATGAAAAGGGTGAATTGAGTTTTCTGATGGATAATTTCCGATATAAAACACCGGCTCTGGTTTATGAAATCATCCGATAAGTGAAAAAACTCTGCAAAATACATTTGATTTTTTCAGCAAAAGAATTATAATGTAAAGCAGAGGAGAACAAGAGGAGTAACTGTTCCCGGCGAGTAGTATTGCCTCATGTGAGGCAATATCGACGCTGCGCTTGTACTTTCGCCGCCATTTTAAGGCGGCGATTAGTACACAGCCTTATTTTTCTTCTGTTGCGTATCTTTCCACTCTGGCAAAACAGAGGTAGCCCGTTACGTTCTTTACTACGATACATTCGCCGTCAGAGGTTTTCTCCCAGGTGTACGGTAATTGCGGTGCCGCTAAAAGCGGCGTGGAGGTATAGTAACGATCGGGATTTGCCACTTCGATCTCTCCGCTCCCTTTGCGGGAAACAAAGAAACGCACTTCGGCATCCTTGAATGGACCGTAATAACGTTTGCCGTGTTCCGAATAATACGGATACTCCTGATGAAAGTCCATCGCCCGGATCACTCCGCTTTGTTTCTGCTTTACAAAACAGCGGCACTCCTTGTGCCATGAGCGGTCAGGATGCCAGACTGCATCGCCGTTTTCGTCAATACGGGTTTCCATCTCCTGAAGGATCGGAGCCCCGTAAGGCGTGTTGACCCGCATTTCAGCAGTTGTATCATAGGCGAATATATTGAAATAAAATGCGTTGTCATTTCTGGATATCGTAACTTGCGGAACCGGGAAGGTACTCTCCCACATGCGGTTGCTGAACTTCCAACCGAATTCCGCAAGCAGATAACGCATCAGTGTTGCCGTCGGACAGATCTCATTTTTCGGACTGTAATCAAAACGGGGTGAATCGGTATTCACGTCTCCTGACGGCAGAAGCGTCCGTACAAATCCGGTCACAGTACCGTTTTCAAGCACCCGCTTCACAACAACTGCGCGCTCCTCCGTTCCGAAAGAGACTGCTGCAAGCACATGATCCGGAACATCGCAAATTTCCGTCAAGCCGCCATTGGTGTATTGAGGATGGATGATGATCCGCTCCGCTATGGAATGATCGGCGTATTCATCTTCCGCCATGGAACAGCGGACTTTGGCTTCTCCGGTAAGCGGCTCCCCTGCCCTGAGATGGAACAGCTCAGCGATTTCCTGCGGCGCACTGTTCAAACTGCCGTAAAAGATCGCCCTGATGCCTTTATCCAGACATTGTTTCACATACTTCCAGTTTTCTCCGGCACAGGCGGAGACCGGAATGACCAGAATGGAATGATCCAGCATACTGTTCCCGGAAGCGAGGAGTTCCTTGAAATTTCCGGTGCTTATGACTGTATTCAGCGGCACTCCCTCCTGAAGAGTTTCGCCGAGGTAGAAATCTTCGATCAGCGGGATATCCGGGCGGGGCGCGTCGCCCCTGACCAGAGCATTGTATTCGTCAAACGGATAAACCCACACCAGCGGCCCCGGAGCATCCGGCGCATGGTTCAACGCTTCGTCAAAAAGCGGGATCACTTCGCGCGGAACCTGATCCGGCATACGTCCCCACGAATCGTCCACCGTCAGCAGAGAGATCCGGTTGGCACTCTGCACCTCCCCTGCCCCGGTAATACGGCTTACACTCAAAGGCCCGAAAAGGTCCCACGGCGCGCGTCCGTAGCGGTCCAGCCACGGACTGTTCATGAACCACGGATCATGAATGTAGAAGCGGAAAGGGAAATGATCTCCCGGCATCTCTGCAATGTGCGACATCCATGCGGAAATCTCCAGTCCGGGGTTATACAGCAGAGCCGCCCACGGCGAATTGACCGGCGGAGCAACTTTGTATTTGCGGTAAATCACATCCAGAGGACAGCCGTCTGAACCGATCTCCACTCCGGCGGAGTAGTTGCTGCCGCGCGTTTCCAGTACGACATCGGGATACTCCCGCAGAAAATCATCCCAGAAATCCAGCATTTTGCGGGCGGCACTTTCACACTTCTCCGGATAAAAACTCTTTTTGTCAAAAAGCATCCCGACAATTCCCCAGGTCTCCGTGCCGAACCCCATACCGTTGGAGAGCCAGAGGTAATCGAAACCCAGATCACGGGAATAGACTTTGTACTGTCTGCCCAGAAATGTGCCTATGGAAGTTCCTTCCGGCACGCCTTCCGGAAATCCCGCATAGGCTTTGGGGTCTTCGTGCAGACGGGAAGTGCAGGTCACGAAACTGTTCGGGTAAAGCGTATGCGCCTCCGCTATTTCACGGTGGCGGTTGAATTTGAAATCCGATATGGCAAATTCCGGTCCGTTATCGTACATGGCTCCGACCCGGATCGGCTTTCCGGTGATCTCGCCGCCGGTCTCTTTGAGAACTTCGATCAGCCGTTTCAGCCACGCATAAGGACGGGGGGCGGCGTCTTCCATATATTTGACAGGGAAATCATGCGTATTGCGCCGCAAACGTTCGGGAACACCTTCTGTGCGGGGAGCGTGGTTGGCGCACCCCATCCAGTATGACCATTCAAAATCCTGGCTCAAGTCACCGGTGTATTCCAATATTTCACTGCCGTCGGCAACAAAAAGAAGAACCGATACGATATCTGCCCGTTCAGTCAGCTGTTTCCACTGGGTGAACATTTTGCGGCAGACGTTATACATTGTAAATTGAGTATCATCGGTAAAGGCCTTACCGCTGAGTTCGAGCGTGATGTTTTTTATTTTTGCACTCATTTTTATCTCCTGTAAAAAGCACATGAAATACTATACATCAGCAAAAAAATTATTCTTTGCTGATATTGTTCCGCCCTGAAAATTGAGGCACAGAAATAATATCAGCAAATTACGCAAAAAAATGGCAACCCCACCAGGATTCGAACCTAGACTAACTGGACCAAAACCAGTTGTGCTACCGTTACACCATGGGGTTGCGCGCCAAATGATCGGCATGTTTCAAAAGATAACCCCAAATTAAAGAAAAATCCACACAAAAACTATTTTTTTTTGATTTTTTTTCAATATTTTTGCTTTTTTCCTCTGTTTTTTCTGTTTTTTCTTGAAAAAGAATAAGAATAACTGTACT
Organism: Lentisphaeria bacterium; assembly: GCA_017466125.1. Taxonomy (GTDB): domain Bacteria; phylum Verrucomicrobiota; class Lentisphaeria; order Victivallales; family Victivallaceae; genus Victivallis. The sequence goes on from JAFTUS010000021.1 coordinate 6,759, forward strand.
TTATAAAGCAAGCGTACTTAATATTAAAATAAGGATTTTTGCAATGGCTGAAAATATACCCCCGAAGCGTTCTTTTGCTGAATATCTCAAAATTTACGCCTCCGGATTTGTTATGGGGGCCGCTGATGTCGTCCCCGGAGTCTCCGGCGGAACGATGGCATTCATTCTCGGAATTTATAACGAATTGATCGAATCCATAAAGACATTCACTTCGCCCGATACGATAAAAATGCTGCTGCGTTTTGAAATCAAAAAAGCATGGAAAATTCTGCCCTGGCGTTTTCTGCTGGCTCTGGTCGCCGGGATCGGAACGGCGATTTTGCTGCTCTCCGGGGCGATCGTCTGGTTGCTGGAACATCGTTTTTCTTATACGATGGCATTCTTTTTCGGATTGATCCTCGCTTCGATTTTTACGGTTTGGGGACGGGTCCTCAAATGGAGTTATGACCGTTATATTGGCCTGCTGCTCGGCGCGGTCGGCGCATGGTTTCTTGTCGGACTGCCGATGGCGGCAAATCCGCCGGATGCTCTCTGGTACATTGTTGTCTGCGGCGCGATCGCCATTTGTGCGATGATACTGCCGGGGATTTCCGGTTCTTTCATTCTGCTGCTTCTGGGGCGTTACGATTATATTTTTTCTGCCATCAATAATTGTAAATCCGCGCTGTTTTCGCAGAACTGGCAGGTGCTTTTGTCACAGGGGTTGATACTGGTATGTTTCTTCGTCGGCATCGTACTTGGTATTTCGAGTTTTGTGCGTCTGCTGAGTTGGCTTTTCCGCAAATACAACGATTGGACCGTTGCTGTGCTGATCGGTTTTATGGGCGGTGCGCTCCGCAAAGTCTGGCCGTGGCAGTTGGATCATAAAAATGTTCTGCCGGAACGGTTTGATTTCTCTGTCTGGGCGGCGATCCTGCTGGTGATTTTCGGCTTCGCACTGGTTTTCGTTCTGGAACGGCTTGCCGCAAAACTTGAAAAGAAAGATTGAGTATGTACCCGGTCATTTTTACACTCGGAGCGTTTTCTCTGCGCAGTTACGGTTTACTTGCCGCCATCGGTTTTCTGCTGGCGGTATGGAGCGTCAACCGCAACCGTGATTATGCGAAATTGGATAGCGACCGTACCTCTGCGCTGCTGATGATCGCTATGATCGCCGGTATCATCGGCGCACGTCTTTTCTATGTGGTACAGTTTTACAACAAAGAATTTGCCGGGAACTTCTGGCGCATTATCCGGATCGATCAGGGCGGGTTGGTCTTTTACGGCGGTTTTCTGCTGGCGATCGCAGCGATCATCGTTTACTGCCGCATGAAAAAACTGGATTTCATCCGTGTACTGGACGTTTTTACTCCGGCGATCGCGATTGCCCATGCCTGCGGACGCATCGGCTGTTTTCTCAACGGGTGCTGTTACGGTAAAGTCACCACCCTCCCCTGGGGTGTCCGCTATCCGGCGAACTCCTATCCGGCGCGCATGACCGGCAATGCGGAACTGCATCCGGTGCAGTTGTACGAAGCCGGAGAGATGATCCTGCTCTTTTTTCTTTTCAATTATCTGTTGAAAAAGACCGGACGCGGCGTGCCGATGAGCCTTTATCTTATCGTTTACGGCGTACTGCGTTTTCTGAACGAACTTTCCCGCGGCGACAATCCCCATGTGCTGGATCTGTTCACCCCGGCACAGTGCATCGGATTGCTGCTGATCCCTGCCGGAATTATTTCACTGATCTATTTTTTGAAACATGAACGAAAAACTTCTGACATTCAACATTGAGCAAATGGATGCCGGGACCCGGCTGGATCGCTGCCTGTCGCGGCTTATTCCCGGTTCTTCGCGTTCTTATCTGCAGAAAATCATCAAAGACGGTCTGGTGCAGTGCGGCGATGAAGTGCTGGATATTCCCCGTTATCCCGTCCGTGCCGGAATGACCGTCACGGTCCGTCTGCCGGAAGAGGAAAGCACGGAGCCGGTTCCGGAACCGTTTGAATTTCCCATCCTTTACGAAGATGATGTAATGCTGGTCATCGACAAACCGGCAGGGGTCGTGGTGCATCCGGCAGCGGGCAATCCCAACGGGACGGTGGTAAATGCGCTTTTGAGCCGTTACCCTCAGTTTATGAGTGAAATGGCATGTCAGAATGCCCGTCCCGGCATCGTTCACCGTCTGGATAAAGACACGTCGGGCTGTCTTTGCATTGCCAAAACGGCATCGGCGCAATTCAAATTATCATCCGCCTTTGCGGGGCGGGAAACGTCCAAGACTTACGTTGCCCTTGTGCGCGGAGTTCCGGTCAGACCGCAGGGGGAGATTTGCAATCTCATCGGGCGTCATCCGGTCAACCGGCAGAAAATGGCTGTTGTTGAACGCAACGGCAAACAGGCGATCAGCCGTTATTCGCTTATTGCAAGCGGCGTTGTGGACGGGGCGGAGATCTCTTTGCTGCACGTCAAAATCCTGACCGGGCGCACGCATCAGATCAGGGTCCATCTTGCCAGCATCGGGCATCCGGTTTTGGGAGACACGCTCTACGGCGGCTCCAGAACAGCCGTCAGCGGAGCGGACAGGCAGATGCTTCATGCGTGGAAACTGGAATTGCCGCACCCCGCAACAGGAGAAAACATACGTTTTCAGGCTCCCCTCCCCGCTGATATGTCGATCATCATTGACCGTTTGATGCAGAAGTAACAGCAGCCATTCAGCAGTATTGGGTGTTGAGAAATTCAATCGCCCGCGGAAGTTCCCGGAAGTCGTAGATGATATAGTCTGCCTCTGCACCGTGGTTCCGGTGATCGCCCTGATTGGATTTGAAGAACACGCAGGGCATACCCGCCTCTTTTGCTCCGTAAATATCACGATACATATCGTTGCCTACGAACAGAATTTCTCCGGCAGGCAGAGCCATTTTTTCAACTGCCCATTCAAACATGCGTTTATCCGGCTTGCGGTAGCCGACACAGCCGGAGACAAGAAGGTCAGGAAAATATTCATCCAGCCCCAGCGAACTCATCTCCGGAGCGGCCCAGAGTTTTTGACCGTCAGAAACGGCGGCAAGTTTGTAATGTTTTTTCAATTCATCCAAAATCTCTTTCACGCCGGGATAAAGTTCCAGTTTATGGCGGCTTGCCGCCCGGAATACCCTCGCTGCCGCATCTGCCGTTTGAGCCGTTTTCTGCGGGGTCGCCGGGGTTTTGCTGAAACGGCGGACGATGTCCCGGAAGATGATCCCGACATCAAATTCAGGAAACATCTCCTTGCTGAGATGACGCTGACTTTTATTCAATTCAAAATAGAGTTCCCGGAGCATCTCCGGGGCGACAAGTACGCCGCTGTAACTCAGAAAGTTTGCGGTCGTCCGGAAGACATTCCAATCCGTTTCATCGGTCAGAATGTCGATCAAAGTACCATTTATATCGAATGCAATTCCTTTTATCATCCTTGTCTCCTCAGGCACAGTTTTGCTTCGTGGATAAGTTGTCTGCGGTAATTCCAGTCCAGATAGGTGTTTCGGGCGATCCGCAGCAGGGTCGTTCCCATATAGAATGGAACGCGTTTGCTGATTGCTTCAAATGTCCGTTCGCGGTCAGGGAAATGGCAGCAGTATTCCCACAGAAAATGTCCGATAAACGGTTCTGCGGCATATTTGTTTCCGGTGGAACGCAGAAAGAAATGCTGTAACTCCGCTGCCAGACGGCCGACATCAAAGACCCGATCGGTCGCCCTGACCCGTTCCAGATCGAACGATATGACATACTGTCCGTCTCCGAAAAAGAAGTTTGAGGGGGTTGCATCGCCATGCACCAGAACCGCCTGATCTTCCCACATGGCAGGCTCATCGTGCCACAAATGTTTCAGATACTCCAACTCGTTCTTTTCGTCATGGGATAAAATTCCTTCAAGACGGCGGAGCAGATGATCGGTATAGTGACAGTTCTGCTCAAAATCCACCCGGAAGCCCTGTACGGAATTATTGTGCATCCGAGCCAGAAAATAGGCCAAAGCCGTCAATTTTCCGTAAAGGATACCCGGGTCATTGCCGGTAATGGAACGCATGATAACACTGTCCAACGGTTCACCGCTGCAATACTCCTCCACCAGCAGGCGGTTCAAGTCATCGTTGCGGCCGAGAGGACGTGCCACATAGTGCGGATCCGAAAGGATACTGCGGAAATAAAGCAGATTGCTGTACTCCCGGTCAAGTTTCCGCCATGCGCCGTCCCAATCGCCCATCTGCGGCGAAAAGAAAAATTTTCCGATGACTCTGGCGTTGGTCAAACGGTCTTCATACAGAAAAACATCGTTTGAACCGATCGTGCGGAAAACCCGGACCCCATTGCGGCAATCGCTCCCCAACTGCGGAAATATCTCCCAGCGTAAATACTCGAAGAGATAATCTTTTGTATGCAGATGCCCAAGATATTCCATTTATTCTCCTCCAAAATAAAAAACGGTGTAACTGTGTTGTGAAACAGCAATTACACCGCAGAAATACAACAAAGGCTCAGCCTTTGAATTTCTTGTAAATGACCACCGCATTGTGTCCGCCGAAACCGAGATTGCTGTTGACTGCAACATCGATTTTCATTTCACGGGCAGTATTCGGAGTGATGTCAAGATCACATTCCGGATCGGGGGTCTCATAGTTGATCGTGGGCGGAACAATGCCGGTTTCGATTGCCTTGATACAGGCGATCGACTCAAAACCGCCCGCCGCACCGAGACCGTGACCGGTCGTGCCTTTGGTACTGCTGATGGCAAGTTTGTAGGCGTAATCGCCGAAAGCCGTTTTGACTGCGAGCGTTTCAAACTTGTCGTTCAACTCGGTACTGGTGCCGTGAGCATTGAAGTAATCCACCTCTTCCGGATTCATACCGGCATGTTTGAGTGCCATGGTGATCGCGCGGGCACCGCCGTTGCCGTCCGGAGCAGGACTGGTGATGTGATAGCCGTCTCCGGTCGCACCGTAGCCGACGACTTCCGCCAGAATGGTTGCTCCGCGTTTTTTTGCGTGTTCCAGTTCTTCCAGAATAAGGACGCCTGCACCTTCACTCATAACGAAACCGTCACGGTCACGGTCGAAGGGACGGCTGGCGTGCAGCGGATCATCGTTGCGCTGACTCATCGCTTTTTCGGAGCAGAACCCCGCCATTCCGAGCGGAACGACACAGGCTTCAGCACCGCCGCAAATCATCACATCGGCATCATCGCGTTTGATCATCCAGAAGGATTCTCCGATGGAGTGACACCCGGTGGCACAGGCACTCTGCAAACCGAAGTTCGGACCGCATGCCCCGTAACGGATCGAGAGATTGCCGGAGGCAATATCACTGATCATCATCGGGATCATAAGCGGAGAAACACGGCTCATGCCTTTGGTACGCATGACTTCGTACTGGTCGCACATCGTCTGCAAACCGCCGATACCGCTGGAGACAACAACGCCGACCCGGTTCGGATCAACGGAACTTCCCCGCAAATCCATAGGCAGTCCGGCTTTCTGCATTGCTTCATCTGCGGCGGCGATGGCATATTGGGTAAAGAGGTCAAGACGTTTGGCCTCTTTTGCCGACATATATTTGGTGATATCAAAATCTTTGAGTTCACCGGCGATTTGAGTACGCAGTTCAGAAGCGTCAAAGCGGGTGACTTTACCCAGTCCGCAACGGCCATTGACCAGCGAATCCCAAAATGCGGGGACATCGTTGCCGACGCAGGAAACCACGCCGCAACCAGTCACTACAACCCGTCGATTATTCATAAGAATTCTCCATATTCTACCGCAACTGCCGGACAGAACACCCGGCTGCCGGTATTAAGAAAAATGAGCCACCAGCGTAAAACTTACAGCCAGTGGCCCACGTTCAACAATCGCCTTCAGAGACGATTCCAAGACAGAAACTTATTCCTGGCTCTTGGCTTCGACATAAGCGATAGCATCGCCGACGGTCTGAAGTTTTTCGGCATCTTCGTCCGGAATATCGGCACCGAATTCTTCTTCCAGAGCCATGATCAGTTCGACCTGATCGAGAGAGTCAGCACCGAGATCTTCGATGAACTTTGCTTCGGGAGTCACCTGATCTTCGGCAACGTCGAGCTGTTTGACAACGATTTCTTTTACTTTTTCAGCAACTGTAGACATTTTACAATTCCTTTTCTTTTGTTTTTTTGAAACGTCGAAATTCGACCTTTTTCGCATGATACTGGTATAATATGCACCATGCAACAGTAAAAGTCAAATCCGAAAAAGCCCTATTATGGTAAAAAAATCAAAAATTTACCATTTTCCGGCAGAAAAACCTTACATCAACATTCCGCCGTCACAGTTGATGACCTGTCCGGTCACGTAATCTGAGTCGGGTGAAGAGAGGAAGTAAACCACGTTTGCGACATCTTCCGGAGTGCCGCCGCGCTTGGCGGGGATCACGGTCAGGAAGGCTTCACGGGCGGCTTCCGGCAGTTTGGCGGTCATATCCGTCACGATAAATCCGGGGGCAACTGCGTTGCACTGGATGTTGCGGGCGGCAAATTCCTTGGCAGTGGTCTTGGCAAGCGCGATCACACCGGCTTTGGAAGCGGAGTAGTTCGCCTGACCGACATTGCCCATGCGTCCGACAACGGAAGCCATATTGATGATTTTTCCGGCTCTCTGCTTCATCATGGGGCGGACTGCCGCTTTGGTGAAGTTGAAAGTGCCTTTCAAGTTGACAGCGATCACAGCATCCCACTGTTCTTCGGTCATCTTGAGCATGAGTGTATCTTTGGTGATACCGGCATTGTTGACCAGAATATCCAGACGGCCGAAATCTTCCACCACGGCTGCGACAGTTGCTTCGGCATCTTCCATTTTTGCGACATTGGCGGCATACGCCTTGGCATTGATACCGGCAGCGGTAAATTCATCGGCAGTAGCCTGTGCCACATCCAGCATGATATCAACGATTGCCAACGCTGCGCCTTCATCGGAGAGACGTTTGCAGATGGCCTTACCGATGCCGCGGGCACCGCCGGTCACCAGAGCGACCTTACCTTCGAGTCTTTTGCACATATTCTTTTTTTCCTTTGGGTTGTGAAACTCAAAACTTCAGAGGGCTTTGATTGCCTTTTTATCTAATATATTACGTTCCTAAAAAAAATCAAGTCCGAAACAAATTCTTATGCCTCAAAAGCGGCCAATGTTTCTGCACTGTTGATGTTGAAACACTTCATTTCGGGAATGGTGCGGCGCATCAGACCGGTAAGAACATTGCCCGGGCCGAATTCGATCATCGTATCGCAGCCGGAGGCCGCCATGGCGCGCACGCACTCTTCCCAGCGGACAGAGCCTGCCACCTGTGCTGCCAGATTTGCTTTCAGTTCGTCCACGCTGCCGGCAACTGCGGCGGTAAAGTTATGATAAACAGGAATTTCCGGAAGATTTACAGGAGCAGTATTCAGGGCGTCTTTCAACCCCTCCCCGGCGGAAGCCATCAGACGGGAGTGGAACGCACCGGCGACATTCAGCACGATCACCTTGCGCATCCCCCTGCCTTTCAACGCTTCGACAGCGGCGGCAAGTTTTTCTTTTTCTCCGGAAATAACGATCTGTCCGGGATTATTGTAGTTGGCAACATCGATATCGCACTCTTTGCAGACCTCTTCGATCACGGCGCGGTCGCCGCCCAGAACGGAAGCCATTCCGCCGGAACTCTCTTTGCACGCTTTATCCATCAGACCGGCGCGGATCTGAAGAAGTTTCAACCCGTCGGCAAAAGAAAAGGCTTTTCCCGCATAGAGAGCGGCATATTCGCCCAAACTCAAACCGGCACAGGCAGCGGGGGCGATTTGCGGAAATTTCTCCTGAAACGCCGCCAGTGCCGCACAACTCATGGTATAGATCGCAGGCTGACAGTTGGTGCTGACGGTCAGATCCGCATCGGGGCCGTTGAAAATGACATCGGAAAGTTTCCGCCCGAGAACGGCATCCGCTTCCTCAAATACGGCTTTTGCCGCCGGACTGCTTTCAAAAAGGCATTTGCCCATACCGACGGTTTGGGCGCCCTGCCCTGAAAAAACAAAAAACGCTTTCATTGGATAACCTTTCATTTGGTGATTGTTCTATATAATATAGCACTTTTTTAAAAAAATTACAAAAAATTCCGCGATTTTTTTTCTGTTAAAAAAAAATTCTCTTGTTTTTTGGGCTTTTTCGGTGTATATTTCAAGAAAAAAATTTTTATGGAGGATCATCATGGATTTTTCACGTTATTTTCGGGATTACCCTACTCCGGACGGACACTTCGGTCCTTACGGCGGGGCTCATCTCACGCCGGAACTGAAAGCTGCTTTTGAAGAGATCAATGCCGCTTATCAGTCGATTTGCCAGTCGGCTTACTTTATCAATGAATTGCGCCGCATCCGCCGGGAGTTTCAGGGCCGCCCCACCCCGGTTTATCACTGCGACCGTCTCTCCCGCAAACTGGGCAACTGCCAGATCTACCTGAAACGGGAAGATTTGAACCACACCGGCGCACACAAACTCAATCACTGCATGGGTGAAGGTCTGCTTGCCAAGTACATGGGCAAAAAACGCATCATCGCAGAAACCGGTGCCGGTCAGCACGGCGTGGCTCTTGCCACTGCCGCCGCCTATTTCGGTCTGGAATGTGAGATCCACATGGGCGAAGTCGATATTGCAAAACAGGCTCCCAATGTGACCCGCATGAAGATTTTGGGGGCAAAGGTCATTCCGGTCTCCCACGGTCAGAAAGCACTGAAAGAAGCGGTGGATTCCGCATTTGAATCTTATGCCAGAAATTACAAAGACTCCATCTACTGCATCGGTACGGCGGCGGGGCCGCACCCCTTCCCGCTGATGGTGCGTGACTTCCAGTTCTGCATCAGTGAAGAGTCCCGTCAGCAGTTCTTTGATATGACCGGTCACTTGCCTGACGCTGTTTGCGCGTGTGTCGGCGGCGGCTCCAATGCGGCGGGTTCTTTCTGTGCCTATCTCAATGATCCTGTGGATCTTTTCGGGGTTGAACCGCTCGGCAAAGGCTCCAATGTCGGCGACCATGCCGCATCGATCAACTACGGCAAACCCGGCACGCTCCACGGCTTTGACAGTTATGTCCTTGCAGACGAAAAGGGAGAGGCCGCTCCGGTCTACTCCATCGCCAGCGGTCTGGATTATCAGGCGGTCGGTCCCGAACATGCTTTCTGGCACGACATCGGCCGTGTGAACTATGTTACAGCCACGGATGAAGAGGCGGTCGATGCATTCTTCATGCTCTCCCGCTATGAAGGCATCATTCCGGCACTGGAAAGTTCTCATGCCATCGCTTACGCGATCAAATGGGCAAAAGAACACCCCTACGGCTCCATTCTCGCTACTTGCTCCGGCCGCGGCGACAAAGACGTGGATTACGTGGTGGAACACTACGGCTACGGCGATGACCGGAAGTATTGAGGTGTACCATGTGGGAAGAATTTGCAGTTGACGGCGTACCGTTCAAAGGGATCCGTATTCCGACGGAACACGGTACGATCCTGCTGATCCAGGGCAGCCGCTCCAATCTGGGCTGCGGTTATTTCTCCATGGCTCCGGCGGATTTTCTCGGCGACCGCTTTGCGGTCGTCACCGGGGTCAAGAACTTCGATGATATGCTTAACGCCAAAGTTGTAGCGTTGAGTTCCGCCGCCATCGCCTGCGGAGCAGAGCCCGGCATGACCGGCAAAGAAGTTCTGCTTATCATGGAAAAGTAATTCCAAGCAAAAAACTGCTGCGTCTCAAGTAGAGATACAGCAGTTTTTTTGTACTTGGATATCTGCCGGAGAACTATTCGGTCAATACAGTTCCCATATCATCGATATAGTAGCCGGTACCTTTGTAGGTTCCGACGAGTTCGCGTCCGGTGATGCTTGCAACCGAACCGTCACCCAATACCGCATTCAATCTGCCGTTGTGCCGGGCGGAAGGATAACTGCTGCTGGTTTGTGCATAAGACTGGTAAGAGGCGGTGCTGCTGATGTTGATACCGTCACAAATAACCAATGTGCTGCTCGGACCATTGCCGGGATTCCAGCTTGTCGCCTTGCTGCCGAGTTTGGTAAGAGTCGTCATTCCCCAGTAATTCCAATTTCCGGCAAGCCAGGTATTCATCATATAAACCTGACAGGCATAAACCTGCCAGTCCGCCCAACCGGAAATGGTTTTTTGCCAGACCACCGAAGGACAACGGTATTTGGCATAGTCGGCATAACTTCCGCCAACAACTTTTGCCTCCGCCAGCGTATGAGCCCAACTTGCATAGTTGTTGACTTGGGCACCGGCAGGCCCGGGGATAAAGTCGTTAAACATATCGGCATACATAAAGAGGGCAAGCCCATTCTGCTTCAGACTGTTGATGCACGCCGTGGAACGGGCGGCGGCCCGTGCTTTATTCAAAGCGGGCAGCAACATGGCGGCGAGAATTGCAATAATGGCGATTACGACCAACAGTTCGATGAGGGTGAAATTGTGTACTTTTTTCTGTTTCATAATTTTCATTCCTTTGATTTGATTTGTTAGTGTCAAAATTCTTTAACACACATTCCTTTAATTATTTGATAATCAATACATTAATTGCAAAAACTGCAATTTCCTTATATTTTTTTCTAAAAAAGGGTGACAAAAGAGCCACTTTGTTGTAAATTATCTTGTCCCA
>JAFTUS010000157.1 GCA_017466125.1 Lentisphaeria bacterium
AGATAATCTTGATAAAGGCAAATTCCGCATACGCCTTAATAAAATTGATGCACCTGAAAAGAAACAAGCCTTTGGCAACAAAGCCAAACAGTATTTATCCAGTTTGATTTTCGGCAGACAAGTTTCTGTAAGGTTCAAAGAAATTGACCGTTACGGCAGAGTTTTAGGGGTTATTTACTGTGACGGTGCAGAAATCAATCTTGTAATGGTTCAAAATGGCTATGCGTGGCATTACAGCTATTTCGATAAAACCCCTGCATATATTCAAGCTGAAAAACAAGCAAGGGCAGATAAAAAAGGCTTATGGGCAGACCCAAACCCCATAAATCCTTACCAATTCCGCAAATCACAGAAAAAACGCTGACTTTCTGAAAAAAACAATAAAAAATATAGAAATTACAAGTTCCGGAAAGAAAAAATTTGGAATAAATGTGAAAAAAAGTTGACGTTTCCATATTCGGCAGTATATTAGATGTAAACTCAAAAAGGATTTTTTATGAAACATCTGTTTTTTATTTTTCTGGTATCTCTGCTGTTGCTGCCCTGCGGCAGTTCTGCGGCGAAAGTCGATCAATCCTACCGTAAGATCGCACGCAATTACGGTTTTGTATTAGAGGCAAAACCCCGTTTGGGAAACGGCATCGGCGGACAGCGTATCTCTGTGGAGGAAACAGAGAAAGAATTGGAGCGTTTTTTCAAGGCATTGCAGGAATTACCGCAAAATTTCGTCAGGCAGAGCGGTATAAACAAGGTCATGATCTGCAAGAATTTGACCCTTCATAAAGAAAAAGCAGACGGCATTGCAGCGGGGGACTGCATCTATCTGACACTCGGTTTTCACCCCCGTACCGTTTATCATGAACTTTTCCACGTTTTTGACCCAAAACGCAAAAATTCCAGATGGACAAAATTAAACAATAAAGAATTTTACTATCAGGGCAGCAAATTTTATCCGCAGAAAAATTCACGGAAAAACCGGCGGCGAAAGGAAAAAGCAAAATCGTTCAAGGCGGACTTTGTCAGTGAATACGCCCAGAGTTTTGAATGGGAGGATCGCGCGGAAACATTCTCCTTTATGGTCGCCGAAAAAGAGAAATTTCTTGAGAGAACCAAAAAAAGTCCCGTTCTGAAACAAAAGATGCTCTTTATCATCGACATCACTTCCAACCGCAAACTGCTGGGGAAAAATTACTGGAAAGAACGTTTCGGCACGGAGACGTTCTGAACCGCACTCAATTCTTTTCCAGCACCGGTTCGGAGCGGCGTCCCCGGATAAACTGAGCGGGATCACCGGAGAGATCGCCGGCGGTTTCCGCTAATTGTTTCAACAGATTATCCATGCGTATCAGGCTGGTCTCAAGTTGTTTTTTCAGTTCCAACGCCTCTGCCCCGGCAATTTGTCCCTGCTTTTCCGCCTTGTTGAGTACCCGGCGGGCATCGGTCAGGAAAGAGTTCAGATTTTCCACCGTCTGCACCAGTTCTGCATCCGCAGTAAACCGTTTCAGTTCAGCCATGCTCTGATCGCCATTATCGAGCATACGGTTGATGCGGCCGATATTCTGTTCCGAAAAGACGGACTGAAAACGGCTGATCGAATTTTCCAGATTGAGGCTGATTTGATGAACACTTTTCAGCGTCTCCTGCAAATTGCTTCTGGTCAGCAGTTCGGTCGCGTTGTCCAGCGTGCCGTTGATCTTATCCATCAAAAGCGGAATGTCGATTTTCGCCAGATCTTCGAGCATACGGCTGATGTTCTGAATGGCGTTGCCGATGTGCGACGGCAGGGAGGGAATGTAAGTGACATCGTCCTCCTGCCGGGAATTTATCTCCAGGTTCGGCAGGGCGGGCTGCGAGGCAGATGTACTGGTCAATTCCAGATAACTGCCGCCCATCAATCCGGCGGCATTGACGAAACACATCAGTTTTTTATTGCGCATAAGCAAATCCAGATCGTTGGCGTTTGACTTGCGGCGGGAACCGGCATCACTCTCTACTGCCGAGGGGAAAATGTCAAAATAAATTACAATATAACCGTCACTCTCACGCATTGCCATACCCGTGATCTTTCCGACCGGCAACCCCAGATATTTGACGGCAGAACCGACAGAAAGCCCTTCGACCGAAGTGTTGACCACCGTCATTGCATGATATTTCGGCGCCAGCAGTTTGGTGATCCCCACCGCCAGAAAACCGGAGATCAGCAGCGTTGCGGAAATCAGCAGAAAAGCCCCCAATTTCACTTTGTTCGCCTGATTCATAAAAAAAACTCCTATTTATTCAACATGCCGAAACATGCGGTTAATATTGCATCGGTAATTACGATAATGAAAATCGCTGTAACCACCGCACTGGTGGCGGCTTTTCCGACCCCCTGGGCATCATCCGGGGAGTTCAGCCCCTTCTGACAGCCGACGGCACCGACGATGACGGCAAAAAAGAAACTCTTGACAATTCCCTGAAAAAGGTCGATCGGCTGAATGACTTCAAAGGTTCTGGTAAAATATTCAGCCACCGTCGTGGAGTGCATGGAGCAGACGACCGCCATGCCGCCGACGATGCCGCAAGCATCCGAAAGAATGGTCAGCCCCGGCGTAATGACCAGCAGGGCAAATATTTTCGGCATCACCAGAAAACGGCGCACATCCATTCCCATCGTGACCAGTGCTGAAATCTCTTCCGCCGCCTTCATCGAACCGATCTCGGCGGCAAAGTTGGAACCGGTACGCCCCGCCAGTACGATCGCCGTGACCAGCGGAGCCAGTTCGGTCGTAATGACCGTGCCGACCAGATTGACCACATAACTTTCAACCCCGAAACGCCCCAGTTGAACGATCGCCTGAAACGCCAGAATGACCCCGATCAGAAACCCCAACAGAGAGATGATCGGCATGGCATCACTGCCGCAACTGTCCATATAATAAGCCGTCGTCTGCCATTTGACCTTGCAGGGATGACGGACCGCATCCCAGACGCCGCCCGTCAAATCCTTGCAAAAATAGAAAAAAGAGGCAACTTCGTGCAGCTGGTTGATCGTTGCATCAGCCACTTGCAGACAAAGTTCAACGAAAGGACGGTTGCGGCGGCGCATCTTACTTTACTTTCATAATAGCAGCAGCCAATTCATCAGCGGCTTTTCCTGCGGCCCGGACGATCGCTTCGGGTGTAAGTTTCTCCACAGGAACAGCAATATCGAAACAACGGCTGCATCTGTTGATTTCAAAAGAGCCGCTCAGCAGCAGTTTCATCTCTTTTTTATCCACTTCAAAGCGGAAAAGTTTTCCGGAAACATCAGTCCTTCTGTCAACCTTCGGCATCGCACTGTTGACTGCGCGCGGGATCAACGCTTCCGGCGGCAACGCCCACAGACAATAGGGGTCGCGGAACAATTCTCCGGCGGCGGAACGGAACTGCATCTTGCGTCCGCTGGTGGATTCGTTGCGGAACTCCCGCAGATAAAATCCCTTTTCTCCTGTCAACGGACGGCAGGAAATATCAAATTCCCGGATGGTACGGTAACTTCCGCCCAGACATCCGCTCAACAGCAGAAGCGGTAAAAGCAAAATTCCGATACGCATCTCTCCTCCTCTATTTCAAATTCTTGAAAAAATCCTCAAACGCCTTGCGGACATCCGCCGCAGAAACAGTTTCGATAAGTTCTTCGCTTTCGGCACGTTCCGCAACATCATCGCCGAGGTGATCGAGAAAACGCGACGGGCTTGACGGCTTATTCATTCCCATGTGGAAACGGCTCTTGCTGCGGGAGAGGTAGAGCAGTTTTCTTGCGCGGGTGATGGCAACATAAAAGAGCCGCAGTTCCTCATCTTCCGAACCTTCCGCCAACGCTCTTTCGTGGGGGAAAAGGTTCTGCTCCATAGCGATCACAAAGACGATGGGAAACTCCAACCCCTTGGAGGCGTGAACACTGGAAAGGGTCACGGCATCGGGATTTTCGGTATCTTCTTCGGTACGGTCATTCTCTTCCAGCAGAGCGAAACTCTCCAGATATTCCAGCAGAGTTGGTTTTTCACCGGGATTTTCAGCGGTATATTTCGTTTCAAACTGGGCGATGGCATTGATAAACTCGTCCACGTTTTCCCGCCGTTTCAGGGCATCCTGCAAATCCTTGTAGATCCGCTGAAGTCCGTCCAGATAGCCGACATCTGTAAGAAAATTTTCTATTTTTCCGACCAGATTTCCGGGCGTTTCAAATTCTTCCTGATATTTCCGGTACACGCTCGTAAGTTCAGCCGCGCCGTTGGCACCTTTGGACGTCATCTGCCCCTGAAATTCCTTTGTTCCCAACTGTTCCAGCATGGGGGTATTATCAGTGGAGCGGCCCAGTTTCAACGCCGTGACCGCCTTATCCGAAAGTCCGCGCGGCGGAGTTCCCAAAATCCGCAGAAGGCTCTGGTCGTCACGGGGGTTGACCAGCAGTTTCAGATAGGCAACGGCATCTTTGATCTCACGGCGTTTATAGAACTCCTGTCCGCCGACAAGCCGGTAGGGTATCGCGGCACGGCGCAGCGTTGTTTCGATTTGCCGGGAGAGGTGGTTGGAACGGTAAAGCACCGCAAAATCCCGGTAACGGATCGCGGGGTCCGCACTCATTTTCTGCCGGATCATAGCGGCGATGAAATCCGCTTCAAGTTCGCCGCTTTTCGCAGTGACGACACGGACTTTTTCGCCTTCGCCCAAACCGCTCCACAGCCGTTTCTGATGACGGTTTTTATTACTGCCGATCACAGCATTGGCGGCGGCGAGAATGGAGGCAGTGGAACGGTAATTCTGTTCAAGTTTGACGACCTTCGCACCGGGGAACTGATCGGGAAAGCCGAGAATATTGCTGATGTCGGCACCGCGCCACGAATAGATACTCTGGTCATCGTCACCGACGACACAGAGATTGCAGCGGTCGCCGCAGAGCATACGGACAACGGTGAACTGTGCGGCATTGGTATCCTGATACTCATCGACCAGCAGATATTGATAACGCTCCTGATATTTTTTCAACGTCTCCGGGAAATCGGTAAAAAGGCGGTGAACCAGCAGCAGCATATCATCGAAATCCAGCGAATTCTGCAATTCCAGCAGTTCCTGATACTCCTGATAAACGGCGGCGACATCGTGATCGAAATTGGTATCCGCCTGCCGTCTGGCATCTTCGGGAGTCCAGAGTTTATTTTTCCAATTACTGATGGTGCTTTGCGCCATATCGGTGGAGATCCCGGTACCGTTCAGCCCCAATTTTCCCAACGCCTGTTTGAGCAATCCCTGCTGGTCGGACTCGTCGGCGATGGTGAAACCGGGGAGATACCCCAACTTTTTGCACTCTTTGCGCAGCAGACGTATGCAGAAACTGTGGAACGTCCCCAGCGTGACCTCTTTTGCCACTTTGGGATCGACCAGTTGAGCAAGACGCTCTTTCATTTCCCGCGCCGCCTTGTTGGTAAAGGTCATGCCGAGGATCTGTTCCGGAGCGATGCCCGATGCCAGCATATAAGCAATGCGGTAGGTGATGACACGGGTCTTGCCCGTACCGGCACCGGCAAGCACAAGCACGGGACCATTGATCGTCCCGGCGGCCTCTGCCTGCTCTTTATTCAGCGAGTTGAGGATCTCTTCTTTTGTCATCGGTCAAAGCCTCAAATGACTTTGACTGCCAGATCGTAATTGTCGCCGTTGGCAACTGCAACAGCACTGGTAACGGGGTTGGTAAATTCGGCAAACACTCCGCCGTCAACGATGTAGGAAGCGGCGCAATCGGCAGATGTGCAATCGAAATTTTCATCCACATTGCAGGCGCAGGGCCGGTTCTTTTCGTAGGTGGAGAGATAGTAGCATTTGCCGGGTTCGAGGGTGAATTCCCGGACGAGGACGGCATCCTTGCGGATAATACCGAGATAACCGACGGGTTTCTTATTGCTGACGACCGCCACGATACGGGGGGTGTCGAGATGATCTTTTTCATAGTCCATGGCAAGCAGTCCGAGCGTGATGGCATCGCGGGGGGGGAAGCCCATGGCGATCTTTTCCACGATGGGGTCGGTCTGGGAACCGTTGGTGGCAACCGCCCATTCACCGGCGATGCGGACGCAGTTGTAACTGATATAGGGGTTTTTGCGCAGATCGCCCTCAAAGCCCGGGCGGGGCAGAATGGAGACCTGACCGTTATTCAGCACCGCCTCGCGGTTGGGGAAAGAACGGGAACTGACACGATACATGGCGGCGGCTTTTCCCGCCTTGTTCATAGCGATAGCGACAATACGACCGAGATACATAATAAAAATCCTTTCTGTTGAAATTCAAGTCCTTGATATAATATGCCATGTTTTTGAGATTTTTCAATCTTCTTTTGAAAAGTACCGGCTTATTCCGCACTATTTTCTTCGCATTCCGGCTCTTCTGCAAGCTGCAGAGCGGCGGGCATTTTTCGCGGTTTGGTCATACGGACACCGAGTTTCTTCAGTTTTTCTCCGGAATTGACGACACTGTGGTTCCTCACGCCCTGTTTCAGACGGTTTCCGGCATCGGCGTAGGCTTTCTGCGCTTTGGTCAGAACGGCACCGATATTATCGAAATCTTCGTAAAAGGCGTACAGCCGGTCCAGCAGTTCTGCTGCTGTTTTCAGGATCTCCTGCTGATTGCGGGATTGCTCTTCACGTGTCCATGCGATATGGATGATTTTCAGCAGCGACATCAGATTGGTCGGGCTGACGATCAGGACTTTTTCTTTGAAAGCCTCGTTCCACAGAGCCGGATCGGAGATCATCGCCAGATGAAACGGTCCTTCATTCGGAATGAACATCA
This sequence comes from Lentisphaeria bacterium, assembly GCA_017466125.1. Lineage (GTDB taxonomy): Bacteria > Verrucomicrobiota > Lentisphaeria > Victivallales > Victivallaceae > Victivallis. The sequence goes on from JAFTUS010000157.1 coordinate 6,808, forward strand.
GGACAAAATCCACGGTATCTCTGCCGGAGCGGTTGTTGTAAACGGCATAATTTTTCCGTTTCAACTCTTTGATGTGATTGCGGACACTGAGGATATGGCGGTCAAGTGCTTTTTTCCGTTCTTCGTCGTTTTCGGAATTCATATAGTCCACGTAGGCGGTCAAACTCACTTTGCTGTCGATGATCACATCTTTTCCATCCGGATAATGGATGATGACATCGGGGCGCATTTTGTGTTCTTCTTCACCGGAGATGACTTTCCCTGCCTCATCGCGCAGCGTCTCCTGACACTCATAATGGACACCGCGGGTCAGGCCGGAACGCTGAAGGATGTCTTCAAGGATCAACTCTCCCCAGTCGCCCTGTGTTTTCTGTTCACCTTTCAGGGCGTTGACCAGACTGCGCGCCTCTCCGCCGATGCGGGTGGTCTCTTCCATCATTTTATTCAACTGGGTGGTAAGGGCGGAATTAAGTTCGATCCCTTTGTTTTTGGACTCTTCCACGGCATTTTTGAATTCCCCCATTTTTTCTTTGAGCGGGGTAAGCAGCAGAGAAAGTTGTTCTTTGTTATCGTTTTGCAGTTTATCTCTCTTCTCCTCCAGTATCTTTGCGGAGAGCAGTTTGAATTCCTCTTTCAACTGTTCCTGCCGTGCCTGCTGTGTTTTTTCGATCTGTTCCGTCAAGTGCTGCAATTCCTGTGCGTGTTTTTCGGCGATGGTCGTTTTTTCCCGCAGGAAGGAGTCCGTCAGCAGTTGTTTTTCAGAAGCATTTTGCTGTTTTGCCGCTTCGAGGGAGTTTTGAAGCACGGTATTGAGCATTTGCAGTTCATTGAGTTTTTCAGCCTGTTCCCGCCCGGAACGGTTGATTTTGAGCCAAACGAACATTCCCCCGGCAATCCCGCCGATCAGAAAAGTCAAAAAAGCGATAAGGTACAACATGATTTCATCTCTCCTTTATTTATATAAAGTAACTCCTGCGGTATAAAAAATCAAGTTTTCCTCCGACGGAAATCACCACTTTTTTGCCGGGCAGCCATAAATCGTCAGTGTGCCGCAGACAAAACTCCGACACATAATTTTATCCGCAAAAGTCAGTTCAACAGTAAAACGTGCTTGATTTTTTCCACCGGAAGATTATACTGTTAAATGGAGAAATTATAGAGAGGAGAAATTTATCATGGCTGACATCAAGTCAAAAAGTATCGTGTTGACCGCCGGACTGGTGGTCGGTAATCTGATCGGAGCGGGTATTCTTGCTCTGCCGGTCAGTCTGGGGTTGAGCGGTATGGTGCCCGCACTTCTGCTGCTGGCAGTCTACGGAACGTTGATGTTCTATTCCGCAGAAATACTTACCCGTGAGGCTATCGAACGGAAAAGCAGCACCTTCGATTTCCCGTCGCTCTACAACCGCTATCTGGGACATTGGGGCAAATGGGTCGCTATTCTCACGAACGGGATCATCCTGTACGGTTTGCTGGTCGCCTATATTTCCGGCGCATCGCAAATACTGGCTGACCTCTTCGGAAATCCGTTTCCCGTCATCTGGTTTGCGCTCGGAGCGGCAATTCTGTTCTCCCTGCTTGCCATAGCCGATCTCTCGGTCATCAACCGTTACAATGCCGTTCTTATCGGAGTTCTGCTGGCAGTGTTTGTTCTGCTTCTGCTGCTGTGTCTGCCGCATCTGGAGACCGGACGGCTCGGCATCAGTCATTGGGAATATGCTCCGCTGGCGATCCCGCTGGCTGTAACGGCATGTCACTTTCACAATATCATCCCGGTCCTCTGCAAAAATCTGCAGTGGGATATCCGCGCCATGCGCAAAGCCATCCTGCTCGGGATGATGCTGGCTCTGGTCATGAATATCCTGTGGACGATGTGCGGTATCGGCACCCTCCCCCGTCACGGCGACAACAGTCTGGTTCTGGCGTATCTCCGAAATCTGCCCGCTACGGTTCCAATGGGAAATATTTTAGGCTCAAAACTTTTCACTGCTCTTGCCGCAGTTTTTTCCATTACAGCGATCGTGACCTCGTTTATCGCCAACGGACTGGGGTTGATGAGTTTCACCCGCGACCTTCTGAGCCATTCCCGCTTCCGCAAAGCGGTTCAGAACGGCGTTATCATTAAATGTGTGACCTTTCTTCCGCCCGCCGTCATCGCGCTGCTCCGGCCGGGAATTTTTATCAAGGCTCTGGATGTAGTCGGCGGCATCGGCATCGTTACGCTGTTCGGAATACTTCCCGCACTGATCGCGCTCCGTCACCGGGAATATTCTGCCAAAATGCGGCTGGGGGGCTGGATATTTCTTCTGCTCTCCATCTTTGCGCTCGGAGCGGCGATCGTCTCCATCGCCGGGGTAAGACCCGATACCTTCGGAGAGTGCTGCGAAGCGCACTCCACTGAAGTTTATGAAATGAAAGAACTGAAAAAATGAAATCGCTCAAAGAACTTTACCGCATCGGGCATGGGCCGTCCAGCAGTCACACCATGGCTCCGGCACAAGCCGCCAAACTTTTCCGGGAACGTTATCCCTCCGCCGTCTGTTTTGAAGTCACTCTCTACGGCAGTATCGCCGCCACCGGGAAAGGACACTTTACCGACTGCGCCATAGAAAAACATCTCGCCCCCGCAGAGACCGTTTTTATCTGGAAACCCGACGTTTTTCTGCCGCAGCACCCCAACGCCATGCACTTTGCCGCTCTTGACGGCAACGGAAAAACGCTGGGGGAAACACTCTTCTTTTCCACCGGCGGAGGCGCATTGGCGGAAGAGGGAAAAAACGATACGCAAAAAGAGTATTACCCGTTTCACTCTCTGGAAGAGATCATGGTATTTTGCCGCAAAGAGGGTATTCCCCTCTGGGAAACGGTTGCCCGCTTCGATGATACCGATATTTTTGAATACCTTGAAACAGTGCTGTTTCAGATGTTCCGCAGTATCACAGACGGTCTTGCCGCAGACGGTGTTCTGCCGGGTGCGCTTCATCTTCCCCGCAAAGCACGCAGTGTTTACCTGAAAGCACGGGCGTTGCGGCGGGAGGTGCGGCGGACCGGTTTGCTCTCCGCATTTGCTTACGCAACCGCAGAAGAGAACGCATCTCTCGGAATAGTGGTGACTGCTCCCACCTGCGGCGGCAGCGGAGTTGTTCCTGCGGTTCTGCGCTACTGTTCCGAAAGCCGTCCGGTAAGCCGGGCGGAACTTCTCCGTGCGCTGGCGACTGCCGGAATTATCGGGAATGTGGTCAAGCACAATGGCTCCATTTCGGGTGCGGAGGTCGGTTGTCAGGGGGAAGTCGGAGTTGCCTGTGCCATGGGAGCCGCCGCCTGTGCCGCTATTTTCGGAGGAACGGTTCCGCAAATCGAATACGCCGCTGAAATCGCGCTGGAACATTTTCTCGGGCTTACCTGTGATCCGGTCATGGGGCTGGTGCAGATCCCCTGTATCGAGCGTAACGCCGTTGCTGCCAACCGCGCTGTCGTTGCGGCAGAAATGGCTCTGCTGTCGGACGGGCGGCATCTGGTGTCATTTGACACGGTCGTGCGTACCATGCTGGAGACCGGCCGGGATATGCCTTCGCTCTACCGGGAAACGTCCACTGGCGGGCTGTCGAAATTTCTCAACAATGCTATTTAACAGAAGGAGGTCACTATGCTGCGTTTCGGAACGGTATTTATTTTGTTTATTCTGGTAACGGGTTGTCATTCCCGTCCGCAGATCCCGACGGTCCGGGAGTTTGATTTGAAACGTTATCTGGGCAAATGGTATGAAGCGGCGCGTCTGCCGAACTCCTTTGAGAGAGGCATGACCGCAGTGGAGGCACATTATTCTCTGAATAAAGACGGCACGGTCAAAGTGGTCAACTCCGGTATACGGGACGGTGAAAAACATTCCGCAACAGGAGTTGTGAAAACAACGGGAACACCCGGAGAATTGCGGGTCAGTTTCTTCCGTCCGTTCTACGGTTCATACCGGGTGGCGGCATTGGCTCCGGATTACTCCAGCGCACTGGTCGTCTCCGGCGACAGCCGCCGTTATCTTTGGATACTCAGCCGCACGCCGGAACTGGATAAAAAAGTGCTGCAGGATTACATCGATCTTGCAGCACGGTATGGGTTTGATACATCCAAACTGATCTACTCTTCCTCAAACTCCGGTTTTTCGGTCGGGATGTAAGTGATCTTGGCTTTTTCGACCCGCCGTTCGTCAACGGACTCCACTTCAAAGTAGAGACCGACTTCCGCGAGTTCGACCTTTGCCCCTTCGGTCGGGACTTCGTTGAGCAGACCGAAAATCAGCCCGCCGACGGTATCGTACCGGGCGGCCTCTTCCGGCAGGGTATCATCGGAAATATCCAGCATCCGGGTCACTTCGTCGATGCGCATTGCACCGTTGACCCGCCAGACGTTTCCGCCCAGCGATTCGGCTTCATCGTTGCTGTCATCGAACTCGTCGTAGATGCTGCCGACGATCTCTTCGAGCAAGTCCTCCATCGTAACGATACCGGAGGTTCCGCCGAACTCGTCAAGGATGACCGCCATGCCGAACTTCCTGCTCTGCATATTGCGGAAGAGCAGATTGGCACGCATGGTTTCCGGGGCAAGAAAGACGGGGGTGATAAGTTCTTTGATGTCGGGGGCGGCATTGCCGTTGATCTTGGCAGTGAAGTATTCCCGGAAATGAAGCTGCCCCACGATATTGTCAACGGACTCTTCATAGACCGGCACGCGGGAAAAACCGCACTCCATAAGAGTTTTCTCCACCTCGTCCGGAGCGGCATCCATGGAAATTGCAATCACTTCCGTGCGGGGAGTCATCACTTCTGCGGCGGTGGTATCGGTGAATTCAAAGATATTTTCGATCATCTTTTGTTCATCGGTTTCGATCGTGCCGTTTTCCGCACCGATATCGACCATCATACGGATCTCTTCTTCGGTGACCTCCTCTTCGGTTTTGGGTTCGATGCGGAAGAGGCGCAAAATGCAGTTGACCGACGAGTTGAGTACCCAGACGAATGGAGATGTGATGCGGGCAAAAAGGTCGATGATACCGGCAACATTCAAACTGATCGGCTCGGCGTACTTGAGCGCAAGTTGTTTCGGCACCAGTTCCCCGAAAACCAGAGAGACATAAGAGAGGATGGAAGTAATAAGGATAACAACGATCGCTTCAAGCGTGGAATGATTGACATTCACACCCCAGTCGATCAGTTGTTCCGTGACGGGGCGGGCAAAGGAGTCCGCGGCGAAAGCACTGGCCATGAAACCGGCAAAAGTAACGCCGACTTGTACCGTGGCGAGGAAACGGCCGGAATTTTCCAGAAGAGCCGCCAATTTCCGTCCTTTGGCACTTGTTTCAGCCAGTTTCCGCACCGTGGCGGGCTTGAGAGAAATCAATGCGACCTCTGAACTGGCAAAAAAGGCGTTCAGACCGATAAGAAAGATGAGGAGCAGAAACTGTATGAAGTAACTACTGCCGTCAAGACCGTCTTCCAAAATAAATCCTTTTGTTCGATTGAAACTGTTCTTCCGCAACAGGCGGCAAGGATACAGCAAGTTATATATAATATAACAAGTTAAATGATTTTTTCAAGAGAAAATAGAAAAATAATACAGATATCCCGTAATTTTGAGAAAATATCCAAAAACGGACGGGTTTATGCGCCCGTCCGTCCGGTTTGTTTTACAACATATCAACGATGGGGTCTCCCCCCGCCAGACCCTTGAGTTTTACGGATGAACCCTGAAGATAGGTCGGAGTTTCCTGCGGATAGGCTGAAACGGTTCTGCCGGCGGCTTCATCGTTCTCTGCCTGTTCGAGTTTTTCTGCGGTGATAAAAAGCCCTTCGGCTTTCTCTTCTGCCGTCAGCGGTTTTATCGGACGCCCCGCCAGATGATCCACGATGTTGCAGATAAACTGGGCATTATCGCCCTTCTCAAAGTAGAGCGGGCGGAGCATCCAGTGGTCACCGATATAAACAACGCGGCCTTTGCCGTACTGGAAACTCAAGGCGAAAACACGATCGGGCGCAGCGCAGTCCGCCGGAGATTTCACCAGCACGGCAGCATCTTTCGGATAGGTATGCATGTGATTTGCCCCGGCGGTCACGATCGATTTCACGCCGGTGCTGAGCGGATGCTTCGGATCAGCCATTTTGCACTCCACGGCAAGCAGATCATCGCCCTGACCGGGTTTGTTCATGAGCGTGCCGAAACTGCGGCGCAGACCGAATTTTTTCATCAGCGGTTCGATATTGTTCCCGCAATGGTAGTTGAGAAACGCATGGTCGCAAATCAGAAGACCGCCGCCCTGCTTGACGAATTCGACGATTTTTTCCGGGTTCTTGAACTTTTTGCGGGGACTCTGAATGATAATGACATCATATTTGGAAGGATCTTCCACAAAAACGGTATCATCAACATTGTACTTCTTTACTTCCAGCAGCCGCTTCAGCGTGGGAACAACTCCGCGGATGCCCGGTGTCATGCCGGGAATGGGCAGCAGCGCAACCCGGGGCGCACCGGGGATCTCCGGACGGCTGCGCCACAACTCTTCGAGCATCTCTTTGCGGAGCGGAGAGATATTCGCCGCAAGTTTCCGGGGCTGTTTCGCAACCGGTTCAAAAAGAATGGCGGTGATTTGGAACTGTTCCAGTTTCAGCGGTATACCTTTTGCCAGATCAGCGGCTTTCATGATGCGGGTCTTGCCGAACGGTCCTCCGGCGACAAAACGGACGCGCTGATCTCCATTCAATCCGGGGATGAAGAGCCGGAGCATACCCGGCTGATCGTAGTTGCAGACATAGAGCAGTGTCGTACCGTCCGCATTGCGGAAAAGCTGGATATCCGCCCATTCCGGGGCAAACTGCCCGTTGACCGGCTTTGCGGTCAGTTGCGGTGTCAGACCGAGGTCGGCGGTCACTGCACAGAGAACTTTTTTTACTCCTTCGGGGGGCAGTTGTGCGCCGATGCGGTAAACGTTGCCTTTGCCGTATTTGAAAACCGTTGCCAAGCCGTCCGCAAACGGCACGGCCCCGACATTCTGCGTGATTTGCCCGGAACTCTTGTCGATATAACGGAGGGTCGTTTTGAACCCGCCGACCGTATTGCTCTTTTTCATCGCACCTTTTTCGATGACTCCGGTCAATTTGCGGGTGTCTCTGGCGGCGTGCGTCTCGTCATCAGTGGTAAGGGAGGCATGGTTGAGCAGAATATTTCCGCCATTTTTCACATAATCACAGATGATTTTATAATTCTTTTCGCTCATGCGCAGATTGTCCGGCAGCACCAGCAATTTGTAATCTGCAAGTTTTTCCGCCAGATCCGCATGGCGGATGACATCCGGAACATGCTGGTTGAAAAGCAGACTTGTGTAATAGGGCAGCAGATCGTTGGTGGCGGGGGCATTGAGCCGTTCCAGATACTCTTTGTGAACGATGCCGCGGAACGTTTCCTGCGGATAGAGCAGAGCCGTACTTGCGGCGGGGCGGTTTTCGGGCTTGAAAAGCAGATCAGCCACACTCTCCAGTTCGGATTTCACCTGCGGGAGAATACGGGAGTTGCCCCGGAAAAGACTTTCGGAGTAACAAACCATTACGCCCTGCATGCCGTGTACCGCCTGACTCCACAGGAACGCCTGCGAATGTTTCGCTTCCACCGTTTTGAGTTTTTCCGGGATCAGCGGCGCATGGTTGACAGAGACAAATCCGCGGATACCGCCGTAGAACATATTGCTGCTCCAGAAACGGTTGACGATCTTTACTGCCAGAGTGTTTTTACCGGGTTTGAGTTTGCCTTTCAATGAAAGGGTGAACTGGGCATTGTATCCGTGCGCTTCGCCCAATTTCTGACCGTTGAGGTAGATATCGGCATCATCGGCAAAACCGTGACCGTTGAGAAACATATCCTTTTTGAGTGCATCGGCAGGGACTTCAATGGTCTTGCGGTACAAACCGACCTGACACTTCGGATGACCGTTTTCGCCCCAGAGACCGGGAACTTTGATCCGGCTCCAGGAGCGGTCATTGAAACCGGCGGCGAACCAGTCTGCGGGAAGTTTCTCCGTAGCATCAAAGAAACGCCAGTTGTTGTGCATGTCAGCCAGATCCAGTTCCTGCAGTTCAGCCGGAGAGAGGGTTGCATTTTTCACACCGAAAGGCGATTCCGCATTGATAATGGGTTTTCCCTGTGCGGCGAAACGGACGATTTCGTTGACGAAAGGCAGTTTGAGCATGGCGATGATATTGGCATAACTGCGGACATTGCCGCTTTCCACAAAAGTTCCGGGGGCTTCGTGAGAGATGAAGTCCGAGAAATCCCGCAGAGTTTCCGGCTTCACGCCGGTATCGGCGAAGTCCAGCCACAAATTCATGTGACTTTGGATGGTGGAAAAAATCTGCGGATCGGGGTCGTACGAACGCATCAGTTTCATCAAACGTCCGACCGCTTCATAGCAGCGGTCTTCCTGAAATTTGCGCCATTCAAAGACCAGATTGGGGTACTTCCACCCCTCGCGCTGTTTGACAAGATCGCGGGGCAGCGGATTTTTGCCGTGATCGACAATAAAACCGGGCGGTTCGACTTCGCCGAACGATTTGAAAGATGTTCCCCACGCTTTATTGGCGGCGGCGATATCGTTGTTGTATTTTTTCTGCATCTTTGCGGCAAAAGCACGGCGGCTGATCGGGTGGGTATTGTCATATCCCATTTCGTTGAAGACTTCATAGCAGAAGACCGGTTGTTTGACCGTATAGCGCATCCAGCTTTTGAACATTTCTGCGTAAAGGTCATCCCCCATCGGGTGAAACGGGTCGAAATTGACGAAGTGCCCGGCATCGAGCAGTTCCCGCAGTTCAGGGACATGGCGCAAAGCGGTATAGCGGGGGTGCGCTTTGTGTTCATGCCAGAAATTGATTTTGTTTTCATTGAAGCGTTTCAAGAGAGCCGAATACCACGGAGTTGCTCTCCATTTGATGACATATTTTCCGTCAGGGCCTTTTTTCGGAGCAAATAAATTGTAGACCCCGTCGGCGTTATAAGTAACGGTATCGACCTGAAAGAGGCGCATCACCCACAATGCGGCATCGTTATCGACCTGCCAGCCGCCGAGAACGAAAGCGGGCTTTCCGTTGCGATGAAAAACGTTATTCCGGAGCGTAAGAGGAGTCCCCTTGAACGTGCGCTCCTCCCGGGAAGCGGGGGAAGGCATGCGGATCTTGTCGATCCGGCTCACCTCGGCGGCTGTTTTTTTCTTCTGTCCGTTTTCCGCCGCAGCAGGAACGGCATCGCCGTATTCCAGTTGGATATCGCTTACAAGAAAGTGCGAACCGCCGGGATAAGCGTTGAACTGAAAATATTGCAGATGATCGGCATCAATTCTGCCGTCAACGACTTTTGACCCGCCGTAGGGGAAGATGCGCAAGTCAGCGGCTTTGAGTTTGATATTCTGCCACTCGCCATTGAATTTCAAGGTCTTATAATACTTTTCGCCTCCGGCGTTATCGGCTTCGACCAGCATAAGGTCGATGCTTTTGCGCTTGGCATCATCGAGCCCTTTGATTTTGAAACTCACACTGATAAAACGGCGGCCGTTATGCGGAAGCGTCACCCGGGCATGACCGCCGGCCGTTCTGAAATCCACCTCCAGAACACTTTTCCCCTCCAGTTTTTCAGAAGAAAGAGTGGTTTTGATACCTTTTTTTTGCGGATAAATGAACCATTTTGAAGGCTTGGCATTGCTTTCAAAATCCAATGTCGCCCCGGCGAGAGCAACACAGGCAAACAATGCCGGACCAGCCAATACTGTCAGTTTTTTGTTTCTCATACAACCTCCTGTTATTTTGTTGTCTGTAATTCAAAAAGTGCAGTTTCACCCAATTTGAGAACTGTTGTAAATGTCGTGATATTCTCCCCGACCACCTTGCCGGAAATCAAGTCCGTAACCGTAGATGACTGCGGAAGCGTAATTTGTTTTTCGCCATCCGCAGAGGCATGAAGCATCAGCAAATTGGAGGAAACAGAGCAGACATCATTACCGGAACAATAAATATGCACGCCATTTTCCCGGAAAATCGTCCGCAGTTCTTCCGGCGAAAAGTCCGCTATTGCCCGGTAAACGGAACGCCATGAACCAAAATCGATATCCGCACTTTCCGGCGTAAATCCCGGAGATTGCGGAACCATATCCCACTCGTCGTAACGCCGGGGACTATCCATTTTCCACCCCGGATGATCCCATGTTTTCTGCGGCATAAGCATAGAGGGGATCTGTTTGAATTCAACACCGGTCAAATCGCGCATGGCATCGACATAAGACATTTTATATTCCCGGTCAATGGCTCCGGCACCGCAAAAACTGACGAATGTCCTTTTTTCGCTCTGCAACTGCTTGAGAACCGCCCTCGCCTCCGGCGCAAGTGCCATACAATCACCGAGAATAATGACTTTGTATTTTTTCATCCGTTCATAATCCAGATCACAGGCACAGTAAAAATCAAAAGGCGCACCGGATTTCATCAAAGCCGGAATGGTCATCAGTTCAAAATTGACAGCTGCCGGAAATTGCCAGCGGGAATAATAATAATTGCCGCCGGGATCGGAAATGACTGCAACTTCAGAGACCCGCTGCGGCTCTGCCGCTGAAATATGCCGGCAGTATTGTACCAATTCACTGATTGTTTTCAAATACAGCGGATCACGGAACATTCCATGATCGACATCCATGATCCACTGTCCGACACAGTGGGTTGCGGCAAGTCCGTATTCCCGGCGGAGCATTCCGACCGCCAGTTCGGGCGTTTCGGCTTTAATCCTGTCTGTACCAAAAAATTCCAATTTCCCAAGCGTTGTACGGTCATCGGATTCATCCAGAAAGAGTTTTCCGTTTGCAATCAAACTGGCGGTGAATGTTCTGAAATAACCATCGCCGCCGCTGAAACGTCGCTTGTAAGAGTGGGGCGCACTCACGATATCCACGCAATCAAGTTTCAGAAACTTTTCTGTTGCAAAATGCGCTCCTGCGGTATGGTGACGTTCAGAGAGATAACCGTAAAAAACGGCAGTAAGATAGTCTGTTTCCTCTTTAACGATCCGGCAAAAATGCTCTATGGCATCGACAGCGGCGGAGAAATAACACTCGTAATACTCATGATTGCGTGCCGCCGGAGCCGGAACGGGTCTGCCGAACCGTTTTGCCATTGCCGGACTGCTGTCCGGAATGCTTCCGTCATGCCACTGATGCCATTCTCCGCGGGGACCGCCTGCCACATGGATACCGGCGATCCGGTCGCCATAGGGGGCTTGCTTGAAATGACGCATCAACAGACGGAATGCCTCTCCCTGCTCTGCTTTCCATTTTTCCGAAGCAAATGATTCGTGGTAAGATGCGGTGATGCCCCGGTTGTAAGGAACATCATTGGCATACCGGATCACCTCATCGGGGTTCTCATCCAGCCACCAGTAAGGAGCGGTCACATAGATACGCGGAATGATGTATCCATCCGGCACAAGTTCGACAAAACGTGTAAGTTGTTCATCGTAAAAGGAAAAGTCATATTTCCCTTTGCCGATCCAATAAGGTCGGACGTCATAATCCCATGAGGCAAAACAGTCGAAAAGGGATATTCCCATTTTCCGGATCACCGGGAAATCAATTTCATCTACCTCTTTTGCCCAATAAAGAATGGGCGGAAAAAATTCTCCATCTTTGAAAAGTTGTGGAATTCCATTGATTTTTTTTACAGAAAACGGATTCATTTTAACCTCGTTATAACGATGCACCGACCGTTACGCTGCTCTCGCGGGGAGAACAACGTATTCAGATAAAAGACAATATACAGCAGGAAAAATCCCTGGTTTTACGGAAGTTATATTTTTATTCAGTCGGGACAGCGTCTTTGTATTCCACCTGGATATCACTGATAAGAAAGTGGGAGCCGCCCGGATAAGCGTTGAATTGAAAATATTGCAGATTTTTCAAATCCATTTTCCGGTCAACGATTTTGGAGCCGCCGTAGGGAAAAATGCGGAAATCAGACGCTTTCAGTTCAAACGTCTGCCATTCTCCGTTGAATTTCAGCGTTTTGTAATATTTTTCCGCACCGGCTTTATCGGTTTCGACCAGCATAAGATCGATGCTTTTGCGTTTGGCATCGGGAAGACCTTTGATTTTGAAACTTACACTGACAAACTCTTTGCCCATCTGCGGCATCTGTATACGGGAGTGACCGGAGGACGGGCGGAAATCGATTTCCATAACGCTTTTGTTATCCAGTTTCTCTGCGGAGAGAACAGTTTTGATCCCCTTCCCCAGCGGATACTGAAACCATTTGGCGGGTTTGGCATTGCCCTCAAAATCAAGAGCGGCTCCGGAAACTTCAGCACAGACAAACAGAGCAGATGCGGTAAATACAGCAAATAAAATCTTATTCATAGAAAAAATTCCTTTGTTTTCAGGATACGGTCATACAACGTCTCCCGCGAGAGACTTGATGACAATCCGGTCAGATGCCTTTGGAAGCATCTCCGATACAGTACATGCGGGGTACGTTGTGGCGTTCATCGTTTGTGACGATGGCAACCGTTTCCACGTGACCATCGACAAAAGCGACCTGATTTTTCCAGTCGTGACGCCCATCGGCAGGATGTTCCCACGACCAGAATGCAGATTCCGTATCTCCTGCGTTATAAAAAGGATTGTAATCAAAACTGGCTCCGTTACCGCGCCGCTGATCCGAAGTCAGAAGCGTAAGTGTCGGATTTTTGCATCTGGATACTTTTTTGATCTGCTGTATCAAACCATAGACATTATAACTGTAACTCCAGTTGATATAACCTGCTTTCCGGACTGCTCCGTTACTGTCGGTTCCGCCGGTTGAGGCGGGGCAGATATAAACCTTTTCTGTCAACTGATTATCCGTTGCATTATCGACGATATCGACACTTGTATCAGTATTGCCCAAGTAAGGACGGGTCAGTCTCAAAAAGGCGTGTAATTGATTGGAAGGGGTTTTTCCCGGCTGAGTTGTTGTTGCAAAAAGGTCATCAAAATCCGCCCAGTAAAGCTGACTGGCGGAAGCGATTTGCTTTACATTGCTGACACAGGCGGAAGTTCTGGCTTTCTCCCGGGCTTTATTCAAAGCGGGCAAGAGCATAGCGGCAAGGATTGCAATTATTGCGATTACGACCAAGAGTTCAATGAGGGTGAAGCGTCGCATAATATCAATTATGTGAAGTCAGAATGAAAGATTTACCCTCAAAAAACCAAAAAAGGAAAACAAAGGAGACAAAAAAATGGACGAAACCAACCTCAAACAGCATAACATAATTGATATTATGCGAAGTTACAACCTGTCGCTGATAGTTAACGGCAATGAGCCGATTTTTCAAACCTCCCTGTTTTTATATAAATTCCAATTACTCTTAATAAGTTAGCACAAGTAAATAAAAAATCCAATATTTTTTTTAAAATTTCACAGCAAAAAGATTTGAAATACTGACAAAAGATTTGAAAAATTGATATTTCATCTTTTTACAGCGACGGTTCTCCGGAATGTTATTTCAGTTCAAACATAAAAAGTCTGTATTCCCATGCGGGAATGGAAATTTCTCCGCCATTCCACTCTGTTCCGTCTTGTGCCGTTACAGAAAGATGAGGCAACTGTAATTCAAAGCGGGTCGTTTCCGTTTTTCCGCTGTCGGCATTTCCCAACAGCAGCAATGCTTTCTCCGGTGTGACGTAGAGGGCACTGCGGACATTGCCGTTGCTGACCGTGACCGGCTGCGGCTGCAATGTGGAATAAAAACGCAAATTTTCATATCCGAGTTTATCCAGTTCTTTGAATACGGCAAGGTAACTCTCCGGAACGGCCTGATGTTTGAATGCCGAGTAATACGGAACCGTATAGAAGTGGATGCCTTCCAGATGAGCGCGGGTGACAAATTTCTGCAATTCCATATCGTAATCGGGCGTTCCCTTGCAGAGGGCGGTGTAGTAACAGGCGATGCGGGCGATATGGTTGCCGTAGCGGAACACCTCGCCGAAACTTCCGTTGGAGGGGACCTCTTTGGTGAAGTTCGCATAGCCGCAGACATCTTCCATGGAAAGACCGGAATTACAGTAGTTCTCAAGTCCGATATAGGCATTTGAAGTGTTGTGAAGGATCACCAGACCGTCGTCCCCGACCAGTTCGCGGGTATAGCGTACCAGATCGATCATCTCATCCATGGAACTGTGGACTTTGCCGCCATCGTGTTCGGGATGATCGCAGTAACGGGGAGAGAGACCATCATAATAAGCCCCGTCAAAACCGTAACTCTCAATGACCTCCCTGACGTACTTTTTCAGGAAATCCTGATAAGGACTGCACATACAGCAGGCGATCCCGAAGATCCCCCCTGCGGTATGGTTGACCAGTTTCTGTCCTTTGGAAGTACGCGCCCAGAGTGCTTCGTTGCGGGCAAATTCCTCGCAGAGCGGGTGCAGTTCAAAGGGGTTGAAATACGGAATGATCTTCATACCGTACTTATGCACCAGATCAATGACTTCGCGGAAAGTCGCCTCTTCTTCCGGCGGATAGGGGTGAACGACGCCGTCCGGCCAGAAGAATGAGCCGTCGGGCCACACGCCCCGTCCGCTGGGGCTGTCGTGATGGTGTATGATGACCTGCGTGCCGTTTTCCGCCATCTGTCTGATCTCCTCTTCGGTCGCCCAGCGGCGGCCCTGACGGTAGCGCAGTACGGGCCATGTTCGCAAATAACGCCGGTCAGGACCATTGGCGGTATTGTTCGGAAAATTCAGATAGAAGCCGAAACGATATTCTCCGGCGGGGTTGATATTTCCGCTCCACATTCCCATAAACGGCTCCATACCCATAATATGCCGATCGGGGGAGAAGCCTTTTTTGAGGAAGGAGCAGCGCGCCGCATCCGGAGCGGGGTTGAAAGCGTGCAGCCAATTATCAAATTTGGAGTCGATCGCCAGTTCCACGACTTCGGCATCTCTGCGGAAAATGCCAAGCTGCCATGCAACGTTCCAATCCACGAAGGGGGATTCGTATGAATCAAACGAACCGTATGTCGCCGGCCCGTTGGCGAAAACGTCCGAAAGCCAGGTATGGGCACTTTCGTTGACAAATGCGGTAACGGGGGATTTCTGGGCGGTCCAGCGGTCAAGTTCCGGAATGGTCTCCACATAGACTGCGCCAAAACGGTTGACAGAGGGAGTATTGTCGCCGCAGATGAAACGGCGTTCCACTTTATTGTGTCCTCTGAAGTAGGAATAAGTTGTTTCCACCGTGATATTTACCGGATTATTATCCCGGTCGCGCATCCGTGCGACTGAACGGATACGCACTTCATCGCTTTGGGCTTTTTCAAGAAACAGCTGCGCCTCCTGATCCCAGTCATCCCGGTACATCTCCTTTGTCCAGACGGCGAACTGGTCATTCTGGCATCCGCACCAGATGGGGGCGGCAAGAATATTTTTATTCAGATTGTGGAAGAAACGGATGGAGACGATGCATCCCCCCTGCCGACTGTCGTGGATCACCTCCCAGCAGGAATTGCTGACGATGATTTCAGATCCAACTTCTTTTACTTGCAACGGAAATAACATACTTGCCCCTTTCTTCAGCCATATTTATTACCAGGCAAAACCGTTTTGGCGGAAGAAATCTGCCGTCTGCTTATCCAAACGATTTCTCCCTTTGAAATCATCGGAGAAAGAGAAACCCGCCTCCAAAATCATTTTAGCTATTTTCCGTTCCACAGCAGCTTTGGGGTCACGCTTACAGCCAAGCAACAGGAAGTAGACCGCCTCTTCCACGCCATCACCGCTGACAGAAGCTCCTTTTTCAAGGAGATATTTGCAGATTTCATGCTCTTCTCTGGAAATATTGTGCGCAAGAAGAGTTCGCAGTTTTTTATCCCACACAATGGTAGATTCGACATCGAGTCCTTTTTCAATAAACGCCTTCATAGCGGCAAGATCAGCCCGGAGAGTCGCTTGCGGACCGATCAGGTTCAAATCGGCCCCGCGGCGGCACAGATATTCTGCGGCAGCAAAACTCATGCTGCGGGTCTCACTCAAATCGATTTCATTCGGGTCAACACCGGCTTCCAGCAGTGTGTCGATTTGTCCGAAAACCTTATCAAAATTACCGAAATCGTAAGAGATCTGAAGGGCATTGAAACGGGTTCTGGTATTTTTCAAGCGATTTTTCAAGCTGTTTTTATCGATATTCTGCTTGGTTGGACGAACGTTAAGATCCATCAGAAATAATGCAGCTTCCGTATTGTTTGCCAAAAAGTAGAAAGAGTGCGGTTTGTGTGATTGACGGTCAAAATTGGTTACGCCATGCGGATCGGCTCCTTTGTCAATAAGAAGCTGCAGGAACGACAAATCATGTTTCCGTATCTGGGCACCGACATACATTGCCAAACCGAAGATACTCTCTTTCCTCTCCCCCTGATCCCAAATCGTGACTGCTTTGACATCGGCCCCCTTTGCAATCATAAGACGAGCCAAATCATACAAAGTTTTAATGAGTTCATTGGGGGAATATGAAGAATTCTTGCGATTGTAACGAGCGAAATCGAGACAAAGCAATGCTCCCAACGGCGTCAGTTCATTTTTTCCGTTTTTAAAGATGAATTTGACGTCAGCTCCATTTTCAACCAGGTAGCGAACCACTTTATATTTTCCGCTTGCAATCATGGGGATAAGTAATGAAAACTGACACCCCTCAGCGGTATATATTTTCCCGGGAGAAATTTTCTCTTTCTGCAGATAAGAGATAATTTCATCCTCGGTATTATCTTGCGTGATTTTTTTCAACTCCTTGAGCATTTTTGTATCTTTGGCGGCAAGCGGCTGAATGGACACGGCTGCCGCACAGATACTTAAAAAAACACAAATCGCTTTTTTCATATTCTTATCTCCTGTGTTGAAAAACGGGCGCTGATATTTTATTGCTCAGTATTTGCTGTCAGCGTAGTTGACCCAGCCGCCGGCTTTGACCAGTTCGAGGTCAAAAGGCCCGGCTGTGAAGGGATAACTTTTGCTCACTTTGCCATTGTTGAAAGTGAAGGTTTGATTTTCAAAATCAGTCGTCACTTCCGTTTCAGTTCCGGCGAACGTTTTGAAGAGTTCGTCGATGGTTTCGGGCGCAAGGCTGATCGCCATGAGACCGCAGTTGAACATGTTCTGACGGAAAATACGGGCGAAGTTTTCAGCGATCACCAGATTGATGCCGTTGCACTCCAGCACCCAGGGGGCGTGTTCGCGGCTGGAACCGCAGCCGAAGTTGGCACGGGTGACGATAACACTTTTGCCTTCAATATCCTTCTTGGGGTCGAAACCTTCCATATTGAGGTCTTCCAGACAGTAGGGTTTGAGGGCGATCTTGGTCAATTCGGTGAGGTATTTCGCCGGAATGATCTCGTCAGTATTGATATCAGAACGGTCGAGAAAGAGGACTTTTCCGTTAAAATTCTTCATTTTCGTTTCTCCATTATTTATCCTGAAACAGGGGGGAGTTGGTAATATATCCGGCAATGGCAGTTGCCGCCGCAGTTGCGGGGCTCATCAAGTGGACCATGCCGCCCTTGCCCATACGTCCGTTGAAGTTGCGGTTGGTAGTCGAGGCGCAGACTTCACCATTGGCAAGCACGCCGTTGCTCATGCCGAGACAGGCACCGCAGGTGGGATTGGTCACGCAGAAACCGGCATCCATGAAAACGGAGATGATCCCCTCTTCCAATGCACTGCGGAAAATCTTGGGCGTGGCGGGAGAGACGATCGCGCGCACATTGGGGCTGATACGTTTTCCTTTGAGGATCTCTGCGGCAATGCGCAGATCTTCCAGACGGCCGTTGGTGCAGCTGCCGATGTAGACCTGATCGACTTTGGTGCCTTCCATTTCGCGGACACTCTTGACCTGATCGGGTTTGTAGTTGAATGTGACCATGGGTTCCAGTTCAGAAACATCCATTTCGATCACCTTTGCATATTCAGCATCGGCATCCGGCAGGAACTTCTGATATTCGGCGAGAGCCGCCTCTTTGCTGGGGAACTCGTCTTTGATGAACTCCCAGAGGAAATCCACCGTGACCATATCCGGATAACAGACACCGCAGGTGCCGCCCGCTTCGATCGCCATATTGCAGAGGGTCATGCGGGAATCCATTTTCATGGCATCGATGACCGGCCCGGCAAATTCGATGACCTTGTCGGTCGCGCCGTTGACGGTAAGATTTTTGATGATGGCAAGGATCACGTCTTTGGCATAGACGCCGGGACGGAGTTCGCCTTTGAGTTCGACTTTGATGGTTTCGGGTTCGCGCATGGTGCAGACACCTTTGAGGATGCCCACTTCAAGGTCGGTCGTACCGACACCGGCGGCAAATGCGCCGAAAGCACCGTGCGTACAGGTGTGGGAGTCGCCCATGATAACGGTGAAACCGGGGCGGACAAAACCTTTTTCCGGGAAAATGGCATGACAGACGCCGTTTTCGCCGATATCAAAGAAGTCCTTGATACCGTGGCGTTTCGCCCAGTCGCGGAGGGTCTTTCCCTGCTCGGCAGTCTTACTGTCTTTGGCGGGAGTAACGTGGTCGATCACGGCCTTGATTTTGGTCGGATCAAAGACGCGGTCCTTGCCGAGGGCGACCAGGTCATTGATTGCGATCGGCGTGGTGATTTCGTGGCAGAACACCCGATCGAGGGAGAGTACCCGCACGCCGTCCGCCGGACGGTCAACGGTGTGGGCATCGAAAATCTTTTGTGCTAAAGTTTTACCCATAATGCAATTCCTTACGTTGATTGACAGATAACATCGTTATAAAATAACCTCAATTATCCGGAATTGCAAGTTATAAAGCAGAGAATAGATGAAATCTTTTTCATTGTTTCTGAACGATCAGAGAAAAAAGCGGTTTTTTCAAAACCTGCGCCTGCTGCAGAATGTCTGCGATCACCGGTTCTTTACCATTCCACACAGCAAACAGCAAATCACAACGTCCGATCAGTTGGGTACCACAGGAGACATGCTCTTCTTCAGAATTATTTTCCGGGGACAGCGTTATTGTTTCAAGCCCCAGAGAAGACGCCGCGTCAGCCAGTTGCTTATTTGCCGCCTCATACGGTCCGGTAACGATCTGCCGGACTTTTCCGGAAAAACCTTTCTGCTCACAAAATTGGATAAACTCCTCTCCTCCGGTCAGGACGAGAGCAAACAGAGCCATTTTCTCAAGAGTCTGGTCGCCAATAATTCCAAGTACCATAAAAAAGGCGCCTCCTTGCGCCATTTTCCGGGGGAATTACCCATAACCCTCAAAAGCAGCGAAGGGGACGCCAAAAAGGTCTCCCTTCAACATGCTTTTTCTTCATTCGGTGGGTAATTTTTCGGAAAATATGTTGAAAAGTTAAAATCTGCAAATTTTATGAAATAACGAAACGGTGAAAATCTTTAATGTTATAAAACCTCCTGTTTTGTTTCTCTTTCTTAAAATATACCATGCCAAACCGCAAAAGGCAAGTTTTCCGGCGCATCAAATGAATAAAAAAACGGCTCTTTGCTCTCCAAGGTGATCAGAATTTGAAAAAATACGTTTCTATGCTATATTTATTGGAACGCAAAACTACAAAGGAGTTTCCATGGAAGAAAAAATCAAAAACGGATTCAACGGCAAACAGTTTGCCGTCTGGATGGGGGCACTGGTCATCGGCAGTATTCTGGGGTGGCTGGGGATCAAATGGGTCAACGAACTCTGCAATTTCGTTGCGGCGATCTACACCCGGTTGTTTCAATATGTGGCAGTGCCGACGATCGCACTTGCCATTACAACAACGCTGGCGCAGCTGGGTGCAAAGAAAAATACCGGACGGATTTTCATGCACACCATCACTTATACACTGCTTACGACAGTGGCGGCCTCCATTGTCGGCGCGCTGCTCTTCAAGTGGATCGCCCCGGGCAATCTGCCGGCGGAACTGATCCGTCAGGGACAGGCGAGCGTTCCGCAGAATTTGGGAAAAATCTCTTATTATGACCACATTCTTTCCGTCATCCCCAACAACGTACTGACGCCGATCTCTTCGGGGAACGTGTTGAGTATTCTGCTGGTATCTGCGGCGATCGGGCTTGCGCTGGCGTTCATGAAAAATTCAGAAAACATCCAAGTTCTGCTCAAAGGCATCCTCGGACTTCAGGAACTGCTCTTTGCGCTTATCAAGGCACTGGTCTGGACGCTGCCGCTGGGCATCATCGCCTTTGCCGCCCAACTGTCCGCCCAGGTTTCTGCGGGTGTCATAGTTGGCTCACTGGGGAAATATACGGCGGTGGTGCTGGGAGGAAACTTTTTGCAGTTTTTCATCATTCTGCCGCTCTTTCTGCTGACGGCGAAAATCAATCCGCTGAAAGTATTCCGCAATATGCTTCCGGCGGTACTGATGGCACTTTTCACCAAGAGTTCGGCGGCGACGCTTCCGGTCACGGTAGCATCTGCTGAAAACAACATGAAAGCCAAGCCGGAAGTGGCCCGTTTCATTTTGCCGGTCTGCTGTACGATCAACATGAACGGCTGTGCGGCATTTATTCTTGTGACCTCACTTTTCGTGCTGCAAAACGGCGGAGTTGAGTTAAGTTTCACGACTATTCTGCTTTGGATTTTGATTTCTGTTGTTTCGGCGGTCGGCAATGCGGGAGTACCTATGGGGTGTTACTTCCTCACGCTCTCGCTGATGGCGGGGACGGGTGCGCCGATCGGAATTCTCGGGATCATTCTGCCGATCTACACAATCATCGACATGATCGAAACGGCGGTCAACGTCTGGTCCGACTCCTGTGTCTGTGCCATTGTGGACAAGAAACTCTCCGCAGAATAAACGTTGTGTAAACTTATAATTGCGGACACTCAAAACGGACAAAAGAACGGACAACAACGGACGTATACTGACATGAAAGACAATGGACAACTTTTATTTCAAAGCGGGGGTTTCAGAAAACTGAAATCTTTTCAACTGGCACAGCTCTGCTTTGATATTACAGTAAGGTTTGTTGAACTGTACATTCCCAAAAATTCCAGAACTGTTGACCAAATGGTACAGGCGGCAAGATCAGGCGTTCAGAATATCGCGGAAGGTTCAGTCGCTTCGGCAACCAGTAAACGCACAGAATTAAAGTTGACCAATGTTGCACGCGCCTCTCTTGAAGAACTGCGTCTGGATTATGAAGATTATCTGCGTCAGCACGCCATAACAGTTTGGAGCAAAGAACATCCGCTTGCTCAGGAATTTATCCGCCGCCGCATAAGTTCAATGAAAGATTTCAGAGAATTTATCCA
This sequence comes from Lentisphaeria bacterium, assembly GCA_017466125.1. GTDB lineage: Bacteria > Verrucomicrobiota > Lentisphaeria > Victivallales > Victivallaceae > Victivallis. The sequence continues at coordinate 28,144 of JAFTUS010000157.1, forward strand.
ATGGACAAAACTTCAGAATTCTGTCATGTCCGTAAATGTCGGTAAATGTCCGTTACAGTCCGTTATAGTTGCCAATGCTGTATTGTTGCTGCTTAATGTTGCCTGTCATTTGCTTGACCGCCAACTTGTCCGGCTTGCTGCCGATTTTGAAAACGAAGGAGGCTTTTCGGAACGGATGTATCAGCAACGACTGCAAAAAAGAAAAAATAAAAATGGCATAGCGTAAACTTACAAGGGTAATTGTGAAAAAATATGGAAATCTTATTTTCAAACGGTACAGATAAGCTGCAGATCACGCTTCCTGATAGAACGCTTGCTGCGGAAGAATGGTTTACAGCTCCCCTGGCATTGCAGGTCGGAGGTTTGAAATTTTATATTTCCAATGACTTTCAAAAAGAAGATTTTGATTTTATTTTTGAAAATCTGCAAAAATTACTTTCTGATGGAATTCCGGTTGAGTTTTCTCAAATTGAAGATGTTTTAGCGTTTACAATCACTCCGGAAGATGCACTGGGGCATTACCGCATTTCAATCGAAATCAAGACTCCGGAAACCTTTGTCAAGACCTTTTTCATAATGAGTTATTCCGACATTGAACGGATGCTTCCCCGGAGGTAACAACAATGGATAAAGATAGACTTGACTTACTGAAAGAAACGGAAGGCTATATTCCTCCGGTTTGTCCATTGACCGGCGAGGAGCGAAAAAACTTTTATTTGCGGCTTTCTGCCGTGACGAATGTTTCAGAAGAACAATTTTTATCCGGAAAACTTTTTCAAACTCTTTTGTATCAGAAAGATATTTTACCCGTAATGTATCTGAATGAAAATACGGAAAATACAGCATTAAAGATTTTTCTGCAAGAATACAATCTTCACGATGAATTTGTGTATTTACATTCCGTCTGGGATACAGAAGATATTGATAAAATTGCGACTTCCGAACTGGCAGACAAATTTTCATACTACTGGTACCCGTCAGCGGATGACCTACTGATCATATCGCCAAGTTTTGAATGGATTATTGGCGTTCGCCACGACGGAGCATTATTTTTTTATACTGACACAAAAGTTGAAAGAAATAAAAGCAAAGGCAAGGTGAATAATGAACTTTTTTGATTTACTCCTGCCGGAATTTTTAGGGAGTTTTTGAGTTATCTCTTGATTTTTGACGGAGTAATGCTATATTAGAGAACAGGGAGATTACGATGGACAATAAACCGATTTTTTCTGTTTCTGCACAAGCAATTTCAATGGTCGCTGAAATTTCTGCTTTGCTTGAACACCACAATATTGCACAACAGAAAACGGATTCTCTGAAATTACGCAAAATCAACCAAATCAAGACAATTCAATCCTCTTTGGCTATCGAGGGTAATTCTCTTTCAGAAAAACAAGTTACTGATATTCTCAATGGTAAAAAAGTAGTTGCCCCGTTGCGTGAAATCCAAGAGGCGAAAAATGCCATTGCCGCTTACGCTCTCTTTGCTGAACTGTCCCCCTACTCTATTTCCGACTTACTGAAAGTTCATAACGTAATGATGTCCGCATTGATCGATGCCCCCGGCAAATTCCGCAACGGCGGCGTAGGAGTTTTTGATGGCAAAAAAGCCCTGCACATTGCTCCTCCGGCAAATCGTGTCCCGATACTGATCAACGATTTGTTTCAATGGCTGAAAAGAGCCCCGGATCATCTGCTGATCAAAAGTTGTGTATTCCATTATGAATTTGAATATATTCATCCCTTTTCCGATGGCAACGGCAGATTGGGGCGGATGTGGCAATCGTTGATTTTAACAGAACTTCATCCGTTATTTCAATTTTTACCGATTGAAACAATGGTACACAACAATCAACAGAAATACTACCAGTCAATCAACGCAAGTACAGATGCCAATGATTGCGGAATTTTTATTGATTTCATGTTGGGAGAAATTTTACTCACGTTGAAAAACCACACTGTTGGCGGAGTAAACGGCGGAGTAAATGGCGGAGTAAACCGAATACTGGAATTGCTCATCAGCACCCCCGGTTTGCGTGCCAATGCGATTGCGGAAAAGTTGAATATTCCTTTACGTACTTTGCAGAGAGAGTTAAGTCAACTCAAATCCAGCGATAAAATAGAATTCCGGGGGGCCCCGAAAAACGGCGGTTACTTCGTTAAATGATTTTTATGGGGAAGTCAGAAATAAAAATACATTCCATCGCACCGGAATTTTGAGGAACAGTTGAATTATGCTTACCGTTATAATCAGAATTACAGCAATCGTTTTGATAGCCGTCTGCTGGATTTCCGCTTTTATATTGTTCCGCAAAAAACCGGGTGACGCCGTGCTGTCGGGCTTCGGTTGTACTGTCTTGATCGCATTCATCGCCGAACATATCAATAACTATTTTGTCCGGAGGAAAAAATGAAATTTAATTTTATTTTCTACACCATTGGATTGATGCTGCTGCCATTTTTTTGCGGATGTGATACGCCGGAAGCTCTGAATGCGCCTGCTATTCACCGGACGGATTTTCTTGTCAAAAAGGTATTCAACGGCGAAAAAATCACCAGAACAGAAGGCTCTTTCATCTGGGGAACAGAACTTGAAGATACCTTGACTCCAAAGAATGAAAAATATTCAGCAGTAGGCGAAAAGGTTTCAGCTGCGATAGCACCGATTTTCAAGCAAGACAACGTCAGCGGATTTCTGATAGAATCTTATCTTGCCGACTCCTGCCATGCAGTAAAATATGACAAAAACAAAAAGATTACGATGGATAATCCGGTCGGAGACAAATCAGTGTTTGTAAAAATACGATTCACTCCCCCCGGAAAAAAGGGCAGAAAGAGTTATACCCTTGCCATTCCGGTTGATACTTGGGAAACACTTATGATTACCGCAGCCACCTTGAATGGCGAATTGATCATACCTCAGCATTTTTTTGACCAAAGGAAAAGCACAAGGTGATATATGACGGCTTTCAGGAAATATTTCGGTAAAACAGGAGATTAAATCTATGAAATATTATTTTACAGAACAACTGAATAGCGAACTTCTTGAACTTTTTTTGATAGAATCACTTGAATACTGCGACAAGTTTTCATTGATCTGGCGGGAGGATCTTTCAGACGATTATTGCGCTGGCGAAAAAGATGAATTATTGGAACAACTTTCTACATTCATAGTGGCGCAGATAAAAGTGCAAGAGTGGCCTGGCACCAAAATATTAAATTCCTGGGCGACAATGTACACTTTTCATCTTACTCAGCAATCCATATTTGTATTATTGAAATTTTTAAAATCACTTTTTCAATGCCATTGTTTTGAAGACTTTGTTTTGTACCACAAGAGCGGTTTGCCATTTCTGACCACAATTTTTCATGAAGAAATCGCCTTTTTAGATATTGATGAAACAACGATTAAACAAATCTTTAAGCAAATTCCAATCCTGCAAGAACTGTTGATTGAGCAAGAAAAATGCAAACAGAGATACGCAGTTTCTGTGAAATGCGACAACAATACAACGTATTTACCGCCTGTAAAAATTATAAAAATTTTTGATTCAGAAACACATGCAGAAATGTTTGTGGAAAGAATGTCATCCTGTGGATATTCAGAAGATGACTTTGTAATTTTACCATTTATTGATAGGCTTTAACAATGAAAAAGAAAAAACTGTTTTTGCTTCTCGGATGCTGTTGTATCTTATCCGGTTGTGCTGCTGATTTGACATTTAAGGAAAAATGTACTGCGGTTTACAAATGGTTTACTGCTCTTCATAAAGACAATGAGTATATATTTACCTTGCGTAATGTGAAAGACAAAAAAGCACTGCGTGAAATAATATTTGATTTTTGCAGTACAAATGACTTTGAATTTATTATTGAAAAAGAAGAACATTTCAGCGAGGATCACGAAAAACGTTTGGATAAAGCGTTTTTACTGACGCAACCCCAAATTAAAGTTTTTATATTTCATCACAAAACACTTGATGCCGCTTTGTTTTATATACCCGAAAAAAATCAGGTTGAAATTGCTGAAAATGCCCATGAATCACATGTGAAGGAAAAGAAAAATTTTTCTGCTCTGCTTAATAAGTTTTGTGAGATTTTAGCCCAAAACAAAATCGACTACCGGCTTGAACACTTTGAATGGAGCAGAGGAATTGAGCAAAAATCAAATGTCAAAACTACTGTTTTTAGGTATTCTAATCCAGAATCTGCAAAAAAACACGCTTCAAAATATATCTTACTGAAGCCGTGAAAGGAAATACACCCTATGAAAAAGCAAACCTTTGAAATATTGCCTCTGAAAATCATAATATTGTTATCTGTCGTTGTATTGGTATGTTCGTGCAATGATTCCCGATCTGTAACGTCTATTGACTCCATACAAAATCAGCTGCAAGAGGCAATGCAAATCGGAAAAATAGAATATGAGGTCAAAATACCGGCAGCACCGCAAACAAAAATCATATACTTTTATCCATATACAGATTTTGAAAATACTCTACTTGAAAATTCTGCCCGGGAAGAATTGAAAACAATTGCTTTTTCCATAGAAAAACCTTTATTGGCGGTTATTGATACCGGTAAGGTTGTGAAATATGGTAAAGCTCTGCATTTTTTGAAGCCTGCCGGGACAATGCCGATGATTTGGACGGCACAAAACGGATTTATAACCATCAAAATCCGGAAAAATATTGATGGATCGTACAATTTAATCAGAGATAAACAGTTAATATGAAAAACCTTATTTTACGCATCATCACCGCATTTTCTGCATTGCGGGCGGGAAAAGTGTTTGCCGCAGATAATATCAGCGTTATTGCCTCCTGTCGGGAGGATGCCGATATTATTGCCGGGGCGTTGAAGGTTCTCAAAACACATAATGGAAATGCTGAACACTATAACTTGGTTACTGAAAATATCCGTATGATACTTGTTGCCCCCAACAGGCATTTGCCGCCATTTTGCGTTTGGTACAAGACAAAACAACTGGTACTGCGCCGGGATTTTCTTGCCGATACAACATCACTGATTTGTGCTTCAATGCTGGTGAATTATGCTTGTTTGTTGCGGGATAACTTGCCGCCGTATGCAGTGGGTGCCATTGATGAACAACTGCGGTTCCTTGCCGCCGAAGATGCCGTTTCCTGTCAACTTATGATCGACTATTACCGGGAACTTGGGCACGATTTTACGGACGTGAACGGACTTTTACAGACTTTTACGGACAAAAATTGAAGTCCGTAATTGTCCGTTGCCGTCCGTATAAGTCTGTTACAACAATATTCATTTTGACCACTCGTGTTTACAATCTCTGCAGCGGTAGTGCATTGTGCCGAAAATCAGCAGCACGATCCAGCTTTCAATGCTGTGTGCAAAGCCGCAATTTTTACTGCCGCACTCCGGACACTCCGGCTTATATAAACGAAAGGATTTCATTCCAAACCTTTCAGGTAAAATTTCTCATAGACCGGAAAAATCCCCCATTGAGAACCCATCCGGTATTTCAGTACGGTCACTCCGCCATCTATATTCCGGTAAAATCCGCTTGAAGCTGTGCCACAATCTATATAGAACGTGTCTGCGCCCTTGGGCAGCCCCTCGCACACCAATTTGTTTATGTACCAACAGACTTTGAGTTTTTTATCGGACATCCCGTCAAAAACTGCACTGCTGTCGGACAAATTTATTTTCAAGGTGCGATACGGCTTTGTCTGAGCAGAATCCCGGTAAGATTGAAAGACAAGAACGCCTTTTTTAGCATCTTCAACCGCCAGAGGGAATGTCTTCTTTTTACTCCACAGCCAAGGCCCTTCAGTACGCAGACCGAATATATAACCAACATTTTTCTGATTTGTCTGTATGGGCATCATAAAACGGAGGCGGGATTTTTCTCCTTTGCCCATTTCCAGATGCAATGCTGTATAATATCTTTTTTTGAAAAGTTGATATCGCAATGCGGAATATTTAAATCCCATTCCGCTGTGGCTGTAACTATCTGCGGAAACATAAAAGACAGCCCAATCTTTATTGACCTGAAATATCTTTGCTGTCAAATCCGGACACGCAGAAGGATCAAACTCCGCAGCAAAGAGTTTGTACATCCCCAAAAGCAAAAATAGAACGTAAAATAGATGTTTCATTTTTTTATTGCACCCCCGATAAATCGCCAAAACCAAACGTCCAGAATAATATCAGAAAAAACAGCAATGAAAGCAACAAGTACAACGGGATTATCAGAATCGCCTCCAGGACTCCCCGCCATACTTTTACTTTATTGACTTTTATCCGGTAAAAAGAAAAAATTATGGCAAAAAGAATTATCGCAATGCAAGCAATTGTTCCGATCAAATTACCGCAAAAAGGTGAACTGTCTGAAATTGCCAAGGCAAAATAAAAAAGGAGCAAAGGCAAAACAGCCAAAATCCACAAAGCCAACTTATATTTTTTCTGCGTATCCATCATAAAGTTCCCTCACTGCTGAACTACGAAAAAGAAAACCGGTTGAATCCATGCGATCAAGCTGAATAATGCAACGACAATACCTTGCCATCTCTTCCGCAAAAACATTAAATATATTCCGGTGAGCAGAAAAAGCATTATTGACAATATAAAGCACCCCCAAAATGATCCCAACCAAAGCAGCAGCGACATATCCCAAAGCATCAGAATTCCGTGCAAAACGCCCGATGCAATCAAGATTTTTCGGTGGAGTGATGATTTGATTTTATCATAACAATCTCCCAAGATCACAGCGGTTGCCAACTGGATCAGAAACAAAACGGCACTGGCAGCACAATTTTCCGGCAAAGTTTCAAAGTTTACCTTATTACAAGCCATAACTGTAATATTTCCCGCAAATATCGTTCCGCACCAGCAAAGCATGGCAATATTGGCAGAAGAGCAGTTCCGCAAAGATATTTTTTCTTTCCAGTTGCTCATTGATACATTGCCTCCTTTTTTTCATTTCTTCGATGAATACTGGGAATACTATGAATACTGATTTTCAGTCTTCTTAGTCTTCTCAGTCTTCTCAGTTGTTTTTGTTCCGTTCTTTCAACCTTGCCGAAAACATTTGTTCCTTGAAGCCGCCTTGAGCAAGAAATTTTTTCTCAAGAGCATTCAATTGAGCTTGCAATAAATAATCTTCCTGATGCAGAAAACATATAACCATATTGGCAACAGTTTCAGCAGGACGGCTTTTCCCCAACTCCACGAACCATTGATCAGGCACAGAGTTATCAACCGATTTTTTTCGCAGAAAAGCGACCTCCGCTGAATCTTTTTCCCATTGCCGGAAGTTGCGGACCCGCAGAAAATCTTCGTAATCTAAAAGCAGTTCCAGAAAACTTGCTTTGGCAACATTGGTCAATTTTATTGCAGTTTCCATTGAGGTCACTCCGGCGGCACTGCCTTCGGCAATATTCTGTTTGCCGCTGCGGGCAGCTTGGATCATCTGGTCGATCGTTCGATCACCTCTATTCAAGAAAGTATGTGCAAAATGAAACGTCAAATCATAAATAATCTGCGCTTTACGGAAAGTCAGCAAAGTTTTCACATCGCCATTGGGAGATGTTAAATAGTCCCGGTCATTGCTCATTTTGAGTTGCCTCCAATTTTTTCAGAACTTTCCTGGCTTTGGGATAGCCGAGTTCGGCAGATTTGTGCAAGTATTTTAACGCAAGTTGACGGTTTTTGCGGACTCCGCGCCCATCGGTGTAGCACATATACAACACATAAAATGCAGACGGAGTATCTTGTTGTTCGGCAGATTTCTTGAGAAGTTGTATCGCCAGTTTTTCATCCCGCTCAACACCTTTGCCAAGCAGGTAACGCGAACCGAGATTGCATAGGGCAAAGCCATCTCCAGAATCGGCGGCTTTTTGCAGCCACATAACACGCTCTGAATCCGGAATCTCAAATCCGTAATCGCAAGTTGCAATATCATTCATCCCGGTAATTTCACCGAGTTCAGCCGATTTTCTATGCAAGAGAAATGCTTTTCCCAAATCTTTTTCAACACCTCTGCCGTTGTAATAACAACTGCCAAGATAATAAACCGCTTCCGGATAGTCATCTTCAGCGGCTTTCTGAAAACACTCAAAGGCTTTTACGGGATTTTTCTTTACCCCCAAGCCTTCTTCATAACAGATGCCCAATTTGTAACACGCCTTGCTGCTGCTAAGTTCGGCGGCTTTGGTGTAATACTCTGCCGCTTTTTTATAACACTTTTTTACACCGTCGCCGTAGTAGTACGCTTCGCCCAGATTACAAAGTGCAATGGCGTCATCCTGTGCGGCAGCAAGTTTATACCATTTTACCGCTTCTGCATGATTTTGTTTTACTCCAGTTCCATTTGCATAGCAAACTCCGAGATTGCATTGAGATTCGGCATATCCCTGTACAGCAGCCTTTTTATACCATTTGACAGCAAGAGCCATATTTTTTCTGACACCGGTTCCCCAATCATAGCATAACGCAAGGTTG
>JAFTUS010000158.1 GCA_017466125.1 Lentisphaeria bacterium
GAAAGGCTACAAAATGAAAACTGTTAAACTCATCGTATACGGAACTCTGATGTCCGGAGAACGCAATCACCGCTTCTGCCGGAACGCTGTCAGCATCAACCCTTGCACCATAACCGGCACACTTTACGATACCGGCTACGGCTTCCCGGCGTTCGTGCCGGAGGGCGAAAATACGGTCGCAGCCGAGCTGATCGAGATTCCCTTTGAAGATTGGGAAGCGGTGGATCGGCTGGAAGGTTATCCCCGGCTCTATGACCGGCTGATGTTCCCGGCGAAGCTCGAAGACGGCACGGAGGTTTCAGGCTGGGTGTATGTCATGCACAATCTGCCGGAGATGGCCCAAGTCATCGAAAGCGGCAGTTGGAAGGAGTACCGCCATGGATAAAACTGTTCTGATTGAGCAGACATCCAAACGCCTGAAGCGTTGGGAACTCATTGTCACGGCAATGCTGTTCCTGACGCTTTTTGCCGGTTTCGGGCTGCTCTATGTAGCGATCCCGCTTGGGATCACATTTTTTTGCCTTTCCGGAATGTGTTTCCTCGGCTTCATCGCCGTCCGGATTACAATCTGGTGGTATCACGGTTAACGGAGGATAACTATGTGTAATCAATGCATCGACTGTTTTTTCTATCTTGAACAAAGTCCGGATGATGGTTCGGAAGAACTCTGCATTCTTAATCCGGATAAGCCCGTTGAGATCAATTATTCAGATCCGGCGTGTCAGCATTTTGAATTGAGTGACTCGGCTGCAAAAGAACGGCAAAAAGCTCCCGGAGAGTTGTGAATATAGAATCAACGAACACAGCCGACCTCATAATAACCGAATTTTTGCTTTTTATGAAATAAAACAATTGAAAAAGCTGTCAATACAGTGTATATTACAGCAACAGGAGTATGCGATAATGAAAGATCTTACCAGCTACGTTTACAATTTTGAAGAACTCATACAGGGGAATTTTCTGTATGTGGATAAGACTGAATATATTTGGCAGCTGGTTCGTCCGAGCAGTGCCGGGTATTTTCTGTCCCGTCCGCGTCGCTTTGGTAAGTCTCTCACCGTGTCTACTCTGAAGGCTGTCTTTGAAGGCAAAAAAGAACTTTTCAAGGGTCTTGCCATTTATGATAAGCCGCATGACTGGAAGCCGTATCCAGTGATTCACTTGAGTTTTGGAGATTATAATCCGATAAATAATTCTGTTGAACGTTTAGATGCTTATTTGTTGGATAAAATCAAATCGGTGGCAAAATCTCTTAACATTGATTTACCGATAACGCAAGATGCGTCATCTGCGTTTGGCAAATTGATTGATATTGCGTCAGTTCAAGCAAGTGTTGTTATTTTGGTGGACGAATACGATAAACCCATTTTAGATAACGTTTCAAAAACGAACATCAAGGAAATCCAGCAGTGTTTGAAAGGATTTTTCAGTGTCCTGAAAGATCGGAATGACAAGGAGCGATTTTTGTTCGTAACCGGTGTCAGTAAATTCAGTCATGTATCCTTGTTTTCTGATTTGAATAACCTTACTGACATTACGATGGATGCCCGGTATGCTACTATGTTTGGCTATACCCAGAATGAACTTGATACAAACTTCGGCGACCGAATCTCCGCTCTTGCCGGAGAGCAGGATATTGCCGCTTACAAAGCAAAAATCAAAGACTGGTATAACGGGTACCGTTTTCATAAAAATGCTCAAACGGTTTATAATCCGGTATCTTTGGCATATTTTTTTGAGAATGGAGGGGAATTTAATAATTATTGGTTCTCCACCGGGACTCCGACATTTTTGTTAGAACTTATCAGAAAGCAGAAATTTGATTTGGAAAAGGCTTTGGATGCCCCTGTTTCCGGTTTTGCGTTCAGTGCTTATGAAATAGATAATCTCAATCCATTGACTCTTCTTTTACAGACCGGATATTTGACTATTGATAAAGCGGTAGAACGTTACGGCGACACCGCATATCAACTCCGGTTTCCAAATTTGGAAGTCAAAGGTTCTTTCGACGCTTACCTTGCAGGTTATTGCAGCGGACTTCATGTGAATCAAGTCAAAGACTCTGTTTACCTGCTTGCAGACAACGTTTCAGAAGGTGATGTAGACGGATTTCTTGAGACGATGAAGGTGTTTTTTGCCAAAGTCCCATATGATATCCACCTGAAAGACGAAAATAATTTCCAAATGTTGTTTTATCTGGTTTTTATGTTGCTGGGGATCAGTATCATTGCGGAATCGAAAACCAATAATGGTCGGATCGATGCGGTTGCTGCCAATGATGACTTTGTATTTGTTTTTGAGTTTAAATTGAATAAGAGCGATGTTATTGCTTTGCAACAAATCAAAGAGCGTGATTATTATCGCCGTTATATGAACTCAGGGAAAAAGATTTTTCTTATAGGCGTAAACTTTGATCAGGAAGCTGGACAAATTGACAGTTGGACTTATGAAACGGTCTGACAATGTTGGGCGCATTTCTCATCAATACACATCATTTTGACGTGATATAATATTCCGGAACCTGTCTTCATTATGTCGTGCCGGAAATGTGCTCCCGGTATAAGGCCTATCGTTTCTTATTTCAGCCAAAGTTTGGCTATGGCGTCGGAGGGCATGTGCCATGCTCCGCGGGGAGAGAGGCTTATACATGTTGCCTGAA
>JAFTUS010000159.1 GCA_017466125.1 Lentisphaeria bacterium
CTGTACCAGGTCGTACCCGGACGTGGTCCAGCCTTGTCGCGGCGTAGTTTTACGAAGACGGAGGCGGAACGCTGGTCGCCGCCTTAAAATGGCGGCGAAAGTACAAGCGCAGCGTCGATATTGCCTCACATGAGGCAATACCACTCGCCGGGAGCGATGCCTCGAAAAAAGAGCGTAGCGTATTTTATCGGGGCGTTGAGCGGACGAAGCATTCCGAAGCCCCTGTAAAAATCAGTCAACCTTTCGTACAGCGCCAAAAATATAAGAGTGTGTCGCAGATGTTTACAAAAAAAAGGGCTGCTGCACTCCTTTTTTGAGGTTTTGCAACAGCCCCCTTTTCTTCGGTTCGGCAAACGCTTAGCGTTTGGAGAACTGGAACCGGCGACGGGCACCGGGCTGACCGGATTTCTTACGTTCCTTGACGCGGGAATCACGGGTCATCATACCGGCGGCTTTCAGTTTCGCCTTGAGGTCTTCGTCCATGGTGACGAGGGCACGGGCAACGCCGTGACGGAGGGCACCGGCCTGACCGGCCATACCGCCGCCGCAGATATTGGCGGTGATATCGACTTTGCCTTCCTGTTCAGCGACCTTGAGAACCTGCATCACGAAGCCGCAGAGGGATTCGATGGGGAAGTATTCATTCATCTCTTTGCCGTTGACAACGATCTTGCCGGTACCGGCCTGGAGACGGACACGGGCAACAGCGCATTTACGACGGCCGGTAGCCCAAATTTCATCAGTTTTCTTAGCCATAATGATCTATTACTCCACGGTGATCTTGGTCGGGTTCTGGGCGGCATGCGGATGTTCCGCACCGGCATAGACTTTCAGTTTGGCGAACTGAGCGCGGCCGAGACGGCCATGCGGCATCATACCCCAGACGGCATCTTTGATCATGCGTTCGGGATGTTTTTCGCGGATCTCTTTCGCGGTGGTCTCTTTGAGACCGCTGCGGAAGCCGGTGTAGTCCATGTAGATTTTTTCTTCAGCTTTGCGACCGGTGAAGACTGCCTTGGAGGCGTTGATCACGATGACAAAGGCTCCGGTATCGATATGCGGAGTGTAGGTCGGCTTATCTTTGCCGCGCAGTGCGTTGGCAATGCGGACAGCCAGACGGCCCACGGGTGCTTCCGACGCATCGAACAGGACATATTCCCGTGCGATTTCGCCGTTTTTTGCCAGATAGGTTTTCATAATTTTTCAATCCGTAATTTTTTATTTATAACTGCATGTCCTCAAAACGATCGCACACTGTTCTGACTTCATGCCTGACTTGCCATCAGTCTCTCTCCGGACAAAAGATGATCGGGATATTGTCCGTCAAAATACTGATAACGTCTTATAATTTAGCACGTTTTTAAAAAAATACCAGTCGATATATGATTTTTTTGCCGTTTTTTTATGACGGCATCGTGTTTTCAAGAGTTTGCCGTATATTTCTCAAATCCTCCGGATGGTATCGCCGTAGTTGATTTGACAATCGAGGACTTTGTCACAAGGTTCATGACCGTTGAGCAGATCCAGCAGCAGTTCAATGCCGCACTTGCCGATCTCTTCAATGGGCTGAACGATGGTTGCAAGTTCTGCTTTGTTCGCATTGTTCTGCCGTTTGATGGTCATGCCTGCGACAGAAATATCTTCCGGGATTTTCAAGCCCATCTGTTCGATGACCGGCAGGATCTCCATATCTTCACTTGCGAAAAACAGAGCCGTCGGCGGTTGGGGATGAGCGAAAAGCCGCAAAAGCGTGTTTTTTATCGTGGAGTGCGACAGATCCGGCATATCGGCAATAAATTCCGGACGGATCGGGATCCCGTGTTTTGTCAGCGTTTCCTTGTAGGCTTTGAGCCGCAGGACATGACTTTCGTAAGAGTTCACCACAACACCGACAAAAGCGATCCGGGTATGCCCCATGCAGCAGATGTAGTCGATCATCTCTGACGCTGCTTCATAATTGCGTGAACTGACGGAGTTTCTTGAAGTGCCGCTGTTTGCCAGAATTACATAAGGCAGATCGGATGCCCGCAACCGGGCGCAGAACGGATCGGATTCTGAAAGATTGATGACGAGCAGTCCGGAAAGCGAGTTGGAGGCGTAAAAACAGTGCAGTTCCTCCGGCGTTAATTTGCTGATACGTTCGCCGTCAAGGAGGGTGATGTCACGGCCGCGCCCGAAGGCCTCACGGCAGACGCCGTTGAGCAGTGTTGCGACAAAGGGCGATGCCAGCGGCCGCTGGTTGGTCTGAAACATGATCACACCGATCGCATTTCCGTGCTGCTTGCGTTGTTGAGGGACATAGTTCAACTCTTTGATGATCGCCATGACCCGTGCTGTGGTTTCCGCAGAAATATTTCCCTGATTATTCAGAATTTTGGACACGGTCGTCGTCGAACAACCCGCAGCCTTGGCTATCGTATAAATTGTCGGTTTCGGCATAAAAAACTCTTTCTTCTCGCGGGATGCTTTGCGATGCATCCCAAATTGTACTTTTATTTGCGGAGTGCTTTCTTTGCGGCGGCGGCGAGAGCCTTGCATTCACTGCTGCTGATTTTGGGGTGTTCGTAACGGATCTCTGCGGGGTCTTCTCCGAAAAGATAACCGTACCAGACGCACGCCTGCAAATATTCGCCCTTGAAGTTCAGATGGATGCGGTCAGCAGCCAGACTCATCGTGCCGTCTTTCTGTTTTTTCCAGAAATCCCTGCCGACAATGTCTTTTGCCATGGGCGGCAGATCGGGGTTGGCGTATTGGGCAAGTTCCTTTGCGCTCAATGCTTTATAGGCGGGGGTACTCTGGCGGTAGATGGCTATGGCATCGCCCGTCGGAATGATGCCGAAGCCCTTTTCTGCGGCAAGTTTGTGGTAAGCGGCACGGACTCTTTCGTGCATTCCCTGCTGGTCGAAGCCCCAACTGTTTTCGCCCGGCTGAAGACGGGCATCGTCACTGCGGTACGCCCATGTCTGCTGGATCAGGATTTTGGCCTGCGGATTGAATTTGCGGATATAGCTGATCACCGTGTCGGCATGGGGTTGATAAGTGGCATAATTCCAGCTGAAATGACTTGCCTGCTGAATGGTGATGATGTCGTATTTGTTGTTTTTGAGCAGTTCCAGTACATTGCCTTTGGTTCTTTTTCCCTGACGGAGATCATTTGAATTCCAAACATCGATTTGATAAGGTTTGAAAGCAGGTTCACTTTCAGCCTGTTTCAGGTTTTTGGCATGAGTTTCAAGAGAACAGCCGCCGATGTATGCACTGGTCAATACCAGTTGATGTTTTTTTCCTGCCTTCACGATTTGGGGCAGATTTTTTCCGACACAAATGGAAAAGCTGTTACCGATCATTAAAACTTTCATTTCTTTTGCAACTCCTTCTGTTATGAAAAAAAGAACGGCCAAGGTTAAAATTATTTTGTGCATTTTTTAAACTCCTTATATTAAATTGTTGTCAGGGTTTCTTTCCGGTCCGGTAAAAAAATTGTTCTATCGGTTACTTCCGACAAAATTTTCATCTGAGAAATCGCAACCTTGTTTAATTTGAGGAGCCGTTCTGACTGCGGCAAGCCATCGTTGATAAAAACCGAATTCAGGCTTTCAAGGTTGGAAAGACAGATCAGCTCATTGATC
>JAFTUS010000160.1 GCA_017466125.1 Lentisphaeria bacterium
CTGCAAGGGGCTTTTGTTCATACGGGTATTGGGGATGCGGTATTCAGGCCGCTCCTTCCAGAAAGGAGCGGCAAAGTCGAAAGGGACAGAGTCGAAACATTCCACCTCCGCCCGGTCCGCTGTTGCGGGAGCCGCCTTGCGTCCGGCAGGAACAAGTCCGGACATGTTGATACCGCTGACTGCTGCTTCAGAAAGATCCGTTCCCTTGAGGGAGATTTCAAAATCTTTGACTTCGATCGTTGCGCCGCCGTGACTGCTGAACTGCATATCGAAACGGACAGCACCTTCGGGAATATCAACTTCGAGGTAGATTTCTTTCCAGGTGGCGGTTCCGCTGAGTTTCCGGGAGTTGCTGCCCTTGACTGCAACGGGCAGGACCTGTCTTGCTTTATCCTTGAATTCAAGTGAAAGCGCAGTATGTTTCATCGCCTTGAAATCTCCGACATTGCGGTAACTGCCTTTGACGATCAGTTTGCCGCGGAAAGCGGGGTCGATGTCTTTGTGGCTCAAGAGAGCGGTCCAGCGCCCGTTGGGGAAAGTGATTTTGGCAGTGGGTTCTTTGGTGGGCGAGTAGGGCATCTTGTGCGGACGCCAGTAATTGGTGGAAAAACAGTCCTGACCGACGATTTTAAGTCCGAAAAGTTTTTCAGCATTGACATTTGCGCCGCGGAAAGAGAGTTTCATATCCGACAGAACGATCTTGAACCCGCCGTGCGTGCAGATCTGCGGACGGATCATGACCGCATTTTCCGGAACGGGGGCAGAGATCTGAACGGTCTGTTCGTTGGTGTGTTTCTTGAACCAGCCCTCTTTGACTTTGGTCTTGATCTCTTTGCCTTTGGCATCGTAGAAATAAGCATAAATGCTGGCACTGTGAGGGAATTTTTCCCCGACCATGCGCCCGGTGACGCTGAAAACGAACTCCGTTCCTGCCGGAGCGGAGGGAATGCGGTACATACGGTAGATGGCACTCCATTTTTGCCCCGGAAAAATGATTTCCGCATTTTTTCCTTCCGCCGCCGGAGTGAAATTCAGACGGTGAAGCACGAAATTGTCAACATCTTTCAACGCTTCCGCGCCGAAAAGCTGAACTTCTCCGGCACTGACGGCAGCCGCAAGCACGGCGGCAATCAACACAAAAAACTTTTTCATTTCTCTATTTCATCCTTAAATACTTATTGATCAATACTGGTAATAACTCCTGACATCGCCGGAAGTAAGACCGATGCGGGCGGGAATTGCGGACAGCACTTTATACTTATCCGTAGCAGCATGACCGTCCACAAAAAGATAATTTTCGGAGTCTCCACCGTGAATACCGAGAGCGATACCGGAATTTTTACCGAAATCAGCATCGATCGTCGCCTGATAAGACATATACAACTGATCGTGTTTATCTGTGCCGATATAACGATCCGTCAGCATAGCGACCTCTCCGGCATTTTTGAATTTGGAAAGTTTCTTGGGGCAGCAGATCCAACCGTTGGCAACATTGGGCCACTGCCAACCGTTTGCGTCACTGCCGACGTTGCCGAAACGGGTACTGTAAATGTAGTTGGTCTGATAATAGGAGTTTGCCAGCGGCAGAGAAGAGAGCATTGCATCACCGGCGGCACAAACCAGAACCGGCGGCTTATTCTTTCCAACACCGGTCATCACACCATACCCCATGTAGGGTTGCAGAAGTCCGCACCAGTAACCGGCCGTATTGACCAAACGAACCAAAGGAAGCTGATCTTCATAATCAGAAGCATAAATAGCCATGGCAGAGCCGATTTGTTTCTGATTGTTGATGCAGGAAATCGTACGGGCTTTTTCTCTGGCCTTGTTCAAGGCGGGCAGCAGCATGGCGGCGAGGATGGCGATGATAGCGATAACGACCAAGAGTTCGATAAGGGTGAAACGTCGCATAATATTGATTATGTGAACCCAGAATGAAAAAATCACCCTCAAAATAAAAAGAAAGTAACAAGGAAAGAAAAAATTATGAAAAGAAACAGCCTCAAACAGCGTAACA
>JAFTUS010000161.1 GCA_017466125.1 Lentisphaeria bacterium
AGCCGACCACTACCGAGGCCGACGTTCGGCCGCTGCGCTTGTACTTTCGCCGCCATTTTAAGGCGGCGACCAGCGTTCCGCCGCTGGATCACGTCCGGGTACGACCCGGGGCGGGGTACGCGCTGCGCGCGGATTTTTTTTATCAGTCTTTTGAAAAATCTTTTACGGCAGCATCTTTTCTGTTCGGCAGGAGGATGAAGCCTGAACGCCCCCCTCACCAGCCGTTCATGCAGGATGAAACCAGAGCGACAATAGCAGCAACGATCAGAGCCATACAGCCGCACCCCGCCTCGCTGTCACTCATGGGAGTTTTGAGAAAATTATCAAACCAAGCAAAAAAAAGAAATTCTTTCCACATGATTTCACCTGTTGTTTGTTTCGTTTATGTTCCAAGTCATCATTACGGCAAAAATCATTGCCGGTTTCCATAAAAATTTCACAGATGTCATTTTTATCTCCTTTCGTCAAAAAAACGTCGATTTTCTGTTTCAGGGATAATATAGGATATGAAAGTGGACATCTATTGTCCCTCCCGTTATCAGAAAATAAAAAATCACCAATATTTTACACAAACATCTCATGATTTACAGGATTTTCAAGACTTTTACAAGCCAACCGGGCAAATCCGGACTTTGGGCTTCTGCATCTTTTGAGAAATCATGGAATATCCGTGAATTGTAAGACAATGTCTCATAAGCCAAATCACATTAAAGATAAAAAAATATCAATATATTTTGATTTCTCTCTTGATTTTTTATTTTTTGGTGATATATTAGGTAACATAATGATAAAAAAATAACAACACATGATAATAAAAAATCATCCAACCACAAGGAGAATAAAAATGGAAAAGAAAAAAACTCCGGTTCCGGCAGTTGCTCCGGAAGTGAAAGAGGCTGAAGAAAAGGCGATCGTCAACGCTCTCGTAGCCAAAGTGAAAGCCGCACAGGAAGTCTTCGCCAACTACTCACAGGCACAAGTCGATAAAATCTTTCAGGCGGCCGCCCTCGCCGCCAACAACATGCGTATTCCGCTGGCTCAGATGGCCGTTGAAGAGACCGGCATGGGTGTCGTTGAAGACAAGATCATCAAAAATCACTACGCTTCTGAATATATCTGCAACAAGTACCTGCCCCTTAAAACCTGCGGCATCATCGAAACCGATGACGCAACCGGTATGATCAAAGTTGCCGAACCCCGCGGCGTGATCGCCGGTATCGTTCCGACGACCAACCCCACTTCCACTGCGATCTTCAAATCCCTGATCGCCCTGAAAACCCGTAACGGCATCGTTTTCAGCCCCCACCCCCGCGCCAAAAACTGCACCAATCTGGCGGCGAAAATCGTCCTGGATGCCGCAGTCAAAGCCGGGGCTCCCGCTGACATCATCGCCTGGATCGATGAACCCACTGTCGCCATGTCCGGCTATTTGATGAGCCACGATGATGTTGCTCTCATCCTCGCCACCGGCGGCCCCGGCATGGTCAAAGCCGCCTACTCCTCCGGAACTCCCGCTGTCGGCGTCGGCCCCGGCAATACCCCTGTCGTCTTTGACGATACCTGTGATATCGAAATGGCGGTCAGTTCCGTACTGCTTTCCAAGACCTTCGACAACGGCATGATCTGCGCTTCTGAACAGTCGGTCACGGTCATGGAAAATATCTATGATGCCGTCAAAAAAGAGTTCATCAAACGCGGCGGCTACATCCTCAATGCCAAAGAAAAAGAGGCTGTCGGCAATGTCATTCAAATCGACGGCAAACTCAATGCTGCCATCGTCGGTCAGACCGCTCTCAAGATCGCTGAACTCGCCGGGATCACCGTTCCCCCCCAGACCAAGGCTCTGATCGCAGAAGTCGATAAAGTCGGCATCGACGAACCCTTCTCCCGCGAAAAACTCTCCCCCACGCTGGCTCTCTACAAGGCGGCTTCTTACGATGATGCCATCGCCAACGCCAAGGCTCTGCTCAATTACGGCGGCCTCGGTCATACGGCGGTACTCTACACCAACACCCAGAATGAAGAACGCATCCGGGAATTCGGTCACGTCATGCTCGCCAGCCGTGTGCTTATCAATACGCCCTCTTCGCACGGCGGTATCGGCGACCTCTACAACTTCGCCATGAACCCGTCGCTCACCCTCGGCTGCGGCAGTTGGGGCGGCAACTACGTTTCCGAAAACGTCGGTCCCATGAACCTTCTGAATATCAAGTCCATTGCAAAACGGAGAGAAAATATGTTGTGGTTCCAGATCCCCTCCAAGATCTATTTCAAATACGGCTGCCTCTGCACGGCGATCAAAGACCTCGCCGGAAAGAAACGTGCCTTCATCGTCACGGATAAATTCCTCTACTCCACCGGATTGCTCGCCCCGATGCTGCAAACCCTTACCGATATGGGCATTGCCACACATGTCTTCAGCGATGTCACCCCCGACCCCACCATCCAGTTGGCACATAAGGGTTTGGAACAGTTGAGAAGTTTCGATGCCGATGTCATTATCGCCGTCGGCGGCGGCTCCCCCATCGACGCGGCCAAAATCATGTGGCTGATGTACGAACAGCCCGATGTGAGTTTTGAAGATATCGCCATGCGCTTTATGGATATCCGCAAACGTATCGTCAAAATCGAACCGCTCGGCAAAAAAGCGATGCTGGTTGCCGTCCCCACCACCAGCGGTACGGGTTCTGAAGTCACCCCGTTTGCGGTCATCACCGACGAAGCTACCAATCAGAAGTTCCCGCTGGCTGACTACGCCCTCACCCCGAGCATGGCGATCATCGATACCGAACTGGTGATGAAACTCCCGAAAGGGCTGACCGCCATTTCCGGTATGGATGCCCTGACCCACGCC
Source organism: Lentisphaeria bacterium (assembly GCA_017466125.1). GTDB lineage: Bacteria > Verrucomicrobiota > Lentisphaeria > Victivallales > Victivallaceae > Victivallis. The sequence goes on from JAFTUS010000161.1 coordinate 2,855, forward strand.
CTCGAAGCCCGCGTCTCCTGTATGCAGAGCGACTACTGCAACGCCCTTGCCAACGAAGCGGTCAGTCTGATCTTCAAACATCTGCCGGAGTGCTACAAGAACGGCAACATGAATGAGATCGCCCGTGAACACATGTTCAACGCCTCCGCCATGGCGGGTATGGCATTTGCCAACGCCTTCCTCGGTCTCTGCCACTCCATGGCGCACAAACTCGGCGGCATGTACCATGTTCCCCACGGACTTGCCAACTCCTTCCTCATCAGTCACATCATTAAGTTCAACGCGGTGGACTGCATGACCAAACAGGCGGCGTTCCCGCAGTATCACTACCCCAATGCCAAAGCCGACTATGCGGCAGTCGCCCGCTACATCGGACTCCCCGGCAAGAATGATGATGAACTGCTGGCAGCGTTGCTGGATAAGATCGAAGAACTGAAAGCCACGCTCGACATTCCCAAGGCCATGAAGCCCTGGTTCGATGCGAAAGGCATCTCCGAAGAGACCTTCCTCGCCCAACTGGACGAACTCAGTGTCAAGGCATACGATGACCAGTGCACCGGTGCCAACCCCCGTTATCCGCTGATCTCCGAGATCAAAGAACTCTATCTGGCGGCATACTACGGTAAATAATAACCCCACCCCCCTGCCGGACGTGGTCCGCAGCACGATCCGCCCGGCAGGGGGATTTCAAACACTGCGAGGAATTTATGGGTAAAGTCAAAATGGTGATCTGCATCGGCAGTTCGTGCTTTGCACGGGGCAATGCCGAAAACGTCAAGGTCACAGAGGAATTTCTGGAAAAACACGGCCTTGCCGATGAGGTGGATATTGAACTTTCCGGCGGTCTCTGCACAGGAAATTGTCCTGATGGTCCGGTCGTAACGGTCAATGACAAAGTCTACAAGCATGTCGAAAAAGGCGTGATGCTGGATATTCTCAAAAGTTGTTTCCCTGATAAATAAGCGAGGATCAAATGCTGGAACCGGTCTATACCATTGAAAATGAGTGTCAGGATTGCTACAAATGCGTCCGTCACTGCCACTGCAAGGCGATCCGCATCGTCAACGGCAAGGCCTCCGTCATTCCGGAGAACTGCGTTGCCTGCGGCGAATGTGTCAAAGTCTGCCCTGCCCACGCCAAAAAGATCCGCTCCGATCTGGCACGGCTGAAACAGCTGCTTGGCACGGCTCAAAACCTTCAGGCATCCATAGCACCGAGTTTTCCGGCATATTTTCCCGGCATTTCTCTGGGACAACTTGTCTCTGCGCTGAAAAAACTGGGGTTCCACGGTGTCAGTGAAACGGCCCTCGGTGCCCAGACCGTCAGCGCACAAACAGCAGAATTTCTCCAAAAGACCGATTTGCCGCTGGCGATTTCCAGTGCGTGTCCGGCATGTGTGGATTACATCCGCAAATACCACCCTGAATTCACCGCCAATATCGTACCGCTCCACTCCCCCATCCTCGCGCACAGCCGTATGCTCAAAGACCGTTACGGCGATGCGTGTAAAGTCGTCTTTTTCGGTCCCTGCGCCGCCAAGAAAAATGAGGCGGATACCCACCCGGAACTGCTCTCGCTGGCAGTTACCTTCTCCGCACTGGAAGAGTTTCTGGAAAGTGAGGGGATCATTCTGGAACAGGAAAAAGAGACCCCGCCGGATATTTCCTGTGCCGAAGAGGGCCGTTTCTACGCCGTTGAAGGCGGCATGAACGACACTCTGCGGGATGAAAACAAAGGTGTCCGTTACCTCGCCGTATCCGGTCTGCAAAATCTTGACCGGATGCTCAGCGGCTATTTCGGCGGCACTTCGGAGCGCAAACTCTTCCTCGAAGCGTTGGCATGTCCCGGCGGATGTATCAATGGCCCGGTCAATCCCCCCGGCTCCGCCAGTCTGGAAACGATCATGGAATCCGACCGTATCAGTACGCTTCAGACCAGCTCAAAAAGAAAAAGCACAGAGGATATTTCCGGAGAGTTCTCCGCCGGAAAACTGGAAAGCTGCACCCCCTCCGAACAGGAACTTTCCGCCGCACTGGCAAGGGTCGGCAAATACAGCCGGGAAGATGAACTCAACTGCGGCGCATGCGGCTACAATACCTGTAAGGAGTTCGCCAAGGCTCTGCTGGAACACAAGGCGGAAGAGGCGATGTGCCACACCTATCTGCGGAAAAATTTTGAACGCACCAGCAATGCGCTGATCCGCTTCATCCCGGCAGCGGTGGTCATTGTCGATGAAAAACTCAGCATTTGCGAATGCAACCGCAATTTCGCCCAGATGACCGGCACAACAGAGACTTACGATGCTCTGGGCAACCTCAACACGATCCCGGTCGAAAATGTGCTGCCGGACTTTTCCGAACTTTTTGAAAGCGTCATCAGCAACGGCGGCGAAATTGAAAAATTCAACCAGAAGTTCAACGATAAAATCATCAATATCAGTGTCTTCACGATCTCGCAGGGAAAATCTGCGGGAGCCGTCATTCAGGATATCACCAGAAACGAACTCCAGCGGGAACAGATCGCCGAAAAAGCCCGTGAAGTCATCCGTAAAAATGTCGTCACCGTTCAACAGGTGGCAAGACTTTTCGGCGAACACGTCGCCAATGCAGAGATCCTGCTCAACGAAATCGCCGGAAGTTACGAAAACCGGGGGGAATAAGATGTACTCTTCGATCTTTGTGGAAATGGAATCTTTCCAATTCACCAAAACCGGTCAGGCGGCTTGCGGAGATGATGTCCAGATCAAGGCGATGAAAAACGAAAACCGTTATCTGGCAGTTCTCTCCGACGGTCTCGGCAGCGGCGTAAAAGCCCATGTGCTTGCCAATATGACTACGACCATGGCTCTGCGCTATCTGGAATCCAACATGGATACACGGCAGTATGTTGAGACCATCATGGATACCCTCCCCGTCTGCGAAGTCCGTAAAATCAGCTATGCCACCTTTTCGCTGGTCGATCTCCGTCTCGGCGGGATCACCCGGGTGGTTGAAATGGGCAATCCGCAGTATATCCAGCTCCGCGGCAAACAGGAGGTTCAGCCGTTAAGACACCAGACCATCGTCTCCCGTCACTGGCCCGACCGTCAGGTGGAGTGCTACGAACTGAAAATGGAACCGGGCGACCGCCTCATCATCAGTTCGGACGGCGTGACCCAGTCCGGGCTCGGCGAAGGGGCGCAATACCGGTTCGGCTGGCGGCGTTCCGGAGAAATGGATTATGCCATTCAGCGCATCGGCGACAATCCGGATATTTCATCGCAGGCACTGGCACGTTCCATCGCTTATCAGGCGTACAATATTTCCAAAAACGTCTGCAAGGATGATATTACCTGTACGGTGATCTATGTGCGCAAACCCCGGGTGATGCGGCTGTTGAGCGGTCCTCCCTACTACAAGGAGCATGACCGGGAATATGCCAACCGCGCCGATCTCGGCGAAGAACATACCATCGTCTGCGGCGGCACGTCCGCCAACATTCTGGAGCGTGCTTTCGGGAAAAAGGTGGAAATCAATCTCACCCAGCTCAAACAGATGGGCAAACTTCCCCCGCCCGGCCGTCTGCCCGGAGTGGCACTGGCTACCGAAGGCATCCTCACGCTGACAAGGGTCTGCCGTGCGCTGGAAAATGATGAAGATATAAACACCCTGCCGATCGCCGCGCGCAAGATCATCGAAATGATGATGCAGCACGACCGCATCGAATTTGTGGTCGGTACCAAAGTAAACGAGGCGCATCAGGACCCGAACCTTCCGCAGGATCTGGAACTGCGCCGGGGCGTGATACGGCGGCTGTCTGCCGCCTTAAATCAAAAATACCGCAAAGAAACCGAAATAAACTTTTTCTAACCAAAGGAGACTGAAAAATGAAAAAAATCAAAATTGAGATCTGCTGCGGCACGACCTGCTTCATGCTGGGTTCCAACGACCTGCTCAACATCGAAAATGAAATGCCGCCCGAACTGCGCGGCAAGGCGGAGATCGTGGCTCTTCCCTGCCTCGAACTGTGCAACGAAAGCAAACTTGCCGGAGCCCCCTATGTCCGCATCAATGGCGAAGTCATTGAACAGGCCAATCAGGAAAAAATTTACGCCAAAATGTATGCCTTGCTTGAGGAGTGACAATGCTTGACGGTTCGATCTACATGCGCCGTGAACTGACCATACGGGTCGTTCGGGCGTTCTATGACGGCACACTGGAAAAAATGCTGGATAAACTCCCGATCGAGTTGCGTCCGCAGACCCACAATTCCAGCCGCTGCTGTATCTATCATGACCGGGCTGTTATCAAATACCGTCTGATGAGTCTGCTGGGTTTCTCCTGCGATGACGAAACAGATGAAACCAGAACTCTGACCTCGTACTGTCAGGAGGCATTTCAGCGGGATTTGAAAGAACGTGACCCGGAAAAACCGCCGTTGAGCGTCTGCAAAGCGGCGTGTTCCTCCTGTCCTCCCGCCCGGGTGGTGGTCACGGGGAACTGCCGCGGCTGTTTTGCCCGTCCCTGTATGTACAGTTGTCCGAAAGGGGCGATCTCCATTGTCAATCAGGTTTCCACGATCGACAGTTCCAAATGCATCAAATGCGGAAAGTGTGTCTCGGTCTGTCCGTTTCACGCGATCGTCAAGACCTCCGTCCCCTGCGAAGAGGCGTGTCCGACCGGAGCGATCCACAAAAACGAAAACGGTCTTGCTGAAATCGACTTTGAAAAGTGCATCTTCTGCGGAAACTGTTTTTCCAAATGTCCGTTCAGTGCCATTCAGGAACAATCACAGATCATCGACATTCTCTGTGACCTGAAAGAGGGTAAAAAACTCGTTGCCATGGTTGCTCCCGCTGCAACAGAGCAGTTTATGGGCAGCATCGAACAACTCTTCACCGCCGTCAGCAAAATCGGTTTTACCGATGTGGTCGAAGTCGCCCTCGGCGCAGAAATGACCACCAAACACGAAACGGAAGAGTTTATGGAACGGATGCAGTCAGGTGAACCGCTCATGACCACCTCATGCTGTCCCGCCTATGTGGAAATGGTCAACAAGTTCGCTCCCGAAATAAAAAAATACGTTTCCGATACGCCCAGCCCCATGATTTATACGGCAGAACTGGTACGGGAGAAATATCCCGATGCCAAAGTCGTTTTCATCGGCCCCTGTGTGGCAAAACGGCTGGAGGCGACCCGCAAGGGGATCGATTATGTGCTGAACTTTGAGGAACTCGGCTCCATCCTCGCCGGACTGCATATCGACATCATGTCCTGCGAACCGTGGCATCTGCCGCGCCCCGCCATTGTCACGGCACGGAATTTCGCCAAGAGCTGCGGTGTGACCGAAGCGGTCATCCACGAAGCGGGCGGCGGTTTCCCGGAAGGGTTCAAACTCAATGCAAAAGCGATCAACGGCATCGACCGCAAGACGCCAATGATGCTCAAGATGTACGCAAACGGGAAAATCCCGGCGAACTTTCTCGAAGTCATGTGCTGTCCCGGAGGTTGTATCAACGGCCCCTGTTCGCTGAAAAAATAACGCCGGATGCTGACATCAGCGGAAAGCGAGGGTCATGCCGTCGTCGGCAAACAATACGGGTTTGCCCCAGACGGCATCGGCTTTGGCTTTTTCGCCCGCCGGATCACGGAGGATCTCCAGACCGTGGTGGACGAACAGCAATTCTTCGATCGGCCAGTTGCGTTCACGGATCATTTTGCAGAGTTCGTCAGCGCGGTGATGCCCCGTCTCAAGCATGAGCAGCCGGGTCGGGGTTTCAAGCCATGCGGCAAGTTCATCAAGGGATTTGATATCGCCCGTGTAAACGATGGCTTCGCCGTTTTTGCGGCGGCGGATGCGGAATGACCAACTCTGGTGTCTGCCGGTCTCCGGATGCAGACGCATGTGGAGATTTGGCAGCGTATCAACGGTAATTTCGGCATCGGAAAATATCTCGCCCGGAGTCTCGATCAGATGGATTTCGGGCGTGATCTCCCAACAGTCCTTCTGCGAACTGAGACAGCACAGTTTGTGCGCCGCTTCAATGACTTCGGGAACGGCGGTGTAACACGGCAGTTTCCGGAAAATATCCGGATCGTTGCGGAGCCATTTCGCTTTGCTGATAACCCCCATGATCCCCTGCAAGCCGCCGGTGTGGTCGCCGTGCGGATGTGAGAGAAACAGAGCCTTCGCCTTCAAGGGGTCAAGTCCTTTGCGGTAAGCGTGAGCAGAACATGGCCCGCCCGCATCGAACCAGAGGATATCTCCGCAATCTTCTTCCAAAATCCATGAGGTATAATCCCGCCCCGGCATCGGTTCTGTGCCGGAGCAGCTGCCCAAAATGTGAATAAACATCAAAGTCTTCCTTTCTGAATGGAACTCAATCCACGTTGGTCACAGCCATTTTCTGCGGTTTGTTGATATCGGCGTATTTATCCACCGGCCAGCGGTTGACCCCGATCGTGGTTTCGGAGAAAACAACAGGCTGTGTCTGGTTGAACACCTCCTGACGGACGCTTGCTGCATCGGAGTCACACAGAACAACGATTTCGTACTCCTGTTCCCCCTGCCCGGTGACGGGATAGAAATTGACTTCCGGCACTTTATTCGGATCGTGATGGGCGTAATACGGAGTGCGCAGCAGCGTGAGCCGCAGCGAGCCGTCCGGCTGCACATCGACGCCGAAACAATCCTTGCTGACCACCGCCAGAGTATGCTGTTCCCCGATCAGGCGGGTATGATTGAAGAAGGGGTACTCCCTGCCGTTGAGCGGCCGTTCGATCTCCCCGCCGGTCGCGCCGTCTATGCGCTGACAGACCTTGAAGGAGGGTTTCAGAACCAGTTTGAGCAGACTGCTGTCGCCGTTCCAGCGGAGACGGAGAAATATTCTGATCCCGTTCAGCCCCGCCTCGCGGCGGAATGCGGCTTGCAGCGTATTGCCTTTGCCGTCGTGGAAATTGCCGAGCATCTGGGCGGCGATGGGTCCGGCAAAGTGTTTCTGCAATTTTCCTTTGCGCCGGAAAGAACGCTCCGCCTCAACCGGATATGCGCCCGGAGCGGAGTGGCTCCAGGTATCGGTTTCGTCCCGGATCACATCGACACGGACACTTTGTGCAAAAAACTCAAATCCGTTACATTCAAGCGACTCAAAGCCGTTGTTTTTCACATTTTTATTGGGTTCATCCGACAGTTTTGCGTTACGGTCGCCCTCGTAATCAAAGCGGATGACTTTCCGTTTTCCGGCGGGAATTTCCATCGGAACGGCGAAATGCGCCATCGGCAGCACCGCCGCCTCCTGCGGCAGCGGCTGGTAAGGAAGTTGTCTGCCTTTTTCATCGAACAGCCGGATGATGGTAAAAGGATTGCGCCGCCATGCGCAGATCCATTTGAGCCACGGTTCAAATTCGACGATGCCCTTGAAATCCTCTTTGCCGGTGTTGTCGAAAACGATGCGCTGCATCTCGTCCGGCTTGAACGTGCGGACGTTTTTCTGCCGGATTTTAAGAGAAACAGCATCGGCACAGCATGTGCGCACCGCACCGAGCAGATCATACATGCGCGGATAACTGGAACGGATGCTGCTGCCCGCAAGCACATCGTGAAAAGAGGCGAACAAAACCTTTTTCCAGCAATCGAGGGCCGCTTTCGGGGTCAGAAACTTCTCTGCCTGAATGAGTTTGTTTTCCGCAGAACGGAGGGAACGTTTGATTTCCGCAGTAACGGTGTAACAGCCGATCGCATGATATTGCAGTTCGCCCGTAACGACGGGCAGTTCCACGTTCAGACGGCGGACCTCTTCAAAAAAGGCGTCGGGGTGACTGAAACGGAATTCCACATCTTCCTGATCGTAACGGTGCGCCAGAATGTAATCGATCTCGTTGCGGGTGGGCCCTGCCCCGTGGTCGCCGAGGCCGCAGAAAAACATCACATGTCCGATCGCAGGATCGACCGTTTGGGCAATGGTTGCCATCTGGTCAGCGATGCACTCCGGGTGCGAATTGTAACATTCGTGGATGCGTGCGGTCAGCACTTCCGAACCGTTGGGGGAACGCCAGCGGAAAACTTCTCCGGGCAGTTCCATTTCCTTCGGCATCGGGCGCATCATGACATAATTGCTTATGCCCGCTTCGTTATAAAAATCCGGCAGAAAACCGCTGTGACCGAACGAATCGACATTGTAGCCGGTTTTGACCTGCACGCCGAATTTTTCTCTGAAATACGCCCCGGCGATCTCGCCGTGTTTGCGGTATGTTTCAGGGGATGCAAGGTTGCAGTCCGGCTGGACGTACCAGCCGCCGACAACGTGAAGTCTGCCGTCGGCGATATGTTTTTTGAGCCGCCGGAACGTCCCCGGATCATTTTTCTCCACGGTTTCGTAGAACCACGCTTCTCCGCGCGTTAAGTGGATTTCGGGGTAATCATCCAGAAGATCACATGCCGTGCGTGCCGTTGCGATGACCTCATCGATTCCCTGCTCCAGTTTCCAGAGCCAGACCGGGTCCAGATGCGAATTGAGAATGATGTGAACAACGGTTTTCCTGTTTTTCATAAAAAAGATCCTGCTTTTCTTACAGTTTTGCTGCCATATCAAAGGGCAGAGCAATGCCCCATGCCTTGAATTCCAGAATATCGCCGCTGAAACTGCTGCGCAGCCCGTTATTGCCGGGAACTCCCTTTACCCACAATTCTTTGCCGTAGGGGAAGATTTTTCCGGCGACAGCCTGCTGTGCCTCCAGTTTGCCGTTGACGAAGAGCGTGACGATCGTTTCCACATCACGGTTGTGGACGACTGCGGTAACACGGTACGTTTCGCCGGGTTTCGCCACGGTCTTGCCGGGGTGACTGAGGCTTTCGGACTTTGCGGCATTCCAGACGGATATGGCGAATTTTCCGTCTTTGCGGAGCAGAAGCACATTGTCAAAGCCGGGGCGTCCGCCGATCGTTGCAGAATTTCCGGGCAGTTCGTTCACTTTGACCAGAGCGGTATAGGTCATGGACTCATACTGTTCCGGCATTTTATAGAGCGATGCTGTTACGCCGTTGCCGGAGACTTCACGGACGGGTTTGGTTTTGCCGTATTCCACGACCGGTTTGAAAGCCGTCCACTGACTTTTGTCGATGTTTCCGGCGAGCGTACAGATTTCGGTACGGGTGAGGTCTTTGTAAAAGAAGTTCAGTTCGTGGACGGTACATGCCAAGCCGCCGCGGATGCCGTTTTTGGTATAACCGATGCCGCCGACATAGATGTCACGGGAGTATTCACGGGGCGGACAGGGCAGAACGCCAGTTGCCTCAAGATTGCCGTTGACATAGAGTTCCATATAACTTTTGTTGTCGCGGGAGCAATCCAGCACAGCGGCAAGACGGTACGGTTTGCCGGTTTGAAGTACGGTTTTGGAGACGATCTCTTTGCCCTGATTATTTCTGCCGAAAAGGTTGAAAAACACCTTACCGTCATCGCGGACACCGAGGGAGTTATCCCAGCCGGTCCTGCCGACGATCACGCCGCGTTTGATTTCGTGGAGCGTCACATCCGCCGCAAAGGTGACGGACTGGGGCATTCCCGGATAGAGCCACGGAATATTGAAAACAGCGATATTTTTGCCGTTGGTGACAATTCCCTGCGGCGTGAATTTGGCGGTGGAACGTTTGTTGATACGGACATCATGACCATATTTGCACCCGTGACAGATCAAACTGGCATATCCGGTTTTTCCGGAGGTATTGTAACGGACGACCGGGGGACGGTCATAGCCGTAATCCGCCTGTACTGAAACAGCGGCAAGCAGGGCGGCAAGAGTAAACAATTTTTTATAATTCATTTTCAAAAGCCTCATTTATCAAGCATATTTTTCTTGCAGGCGACGACGGTTTCCGCCCACTTGAGATTGAGTTTCAACTGCGGACCGAAACCGAGGGATTTCCCGGTATCTGCATCGAACCATTCCGCAGAACCGCCGACATTGAGATCGTACAGTCCGGGCTGGTTGGCGGTAATGGCAACGAAGTCGCGTCCTTTGTGGATACCCGCATCACGGGAACAGTAGATGTTGGCTCCCGCCTTGCGGGCAAGCGCACGCACGACGGAGGCGGGAATATCGACCGTACCGCAGAAGACGGAAAAGGCCTTGCCGTTTTTGCCGGGACGCAGCACGATCGCCGGAGTTCCCCACAAATCACGCCAGTAGGCAAGCACGAGGTCGCCTTTTTCGGGGATGGGGGCAAAAACCGGATCGAGCGTCTTTCCCCAGCCGTAATGGTCGGGCATACCGTAGTCGAACCCTTCGGGGCGTGACCAGACACACCAGGTGGCGGGCTTGACCCGGCGCACTTTGAAGCCGGTCACTTCCTCCATTGCCTTGAGGGAGAATTCGTTTTTGTCGATGTCGATATAGCCGGGAGCCCACATCCAGACGGTCGGAACTTTTTCGGCACGTTTCCGCAACGCTTTGCGTTCGGCGGCGGTCAGGGCAACGGCGTTGCCGTGGATATCGAGTTTGCTGTGTTTTTCCTTACCGGCAACGATGTCGTTGAGGAACCACGTTCCGGAGGTGCATCCGGAGCGGTTCACCCGGTCACGGAGAACGCTGATACCGCCTTCAAGCATGGTGCGGATGGCATCGTTTCCGACGATGAAATTGGCATTTTTTTCATCGAAAGTCAGCACGACGTCCGCGGTGTAGGGATGCGGCTCTTTGAGCGTGGGGGCCTCCACCTTGTCGGCAAAAGTTTTTTCTTTCCAGAGTTCGGGGTCGTTCCACATGCCTTTGGAGTGGTGATCAAACCACCAGACGCCGTAGTTGCGGGCGATGTTGAAGACGAGATTGCGGCGCACGAGCATACGGGTTTCTTCCAGCGTGCGGTCAAAGGCGGCGCGGTGACTGCCGTCTTCGGGGATGCGCTGTTTCATGGAAATATGCGTGGCGGTATCGTCTTCATTGCACCAGATTTTACCGGCGGCAGTGATGGATTCCCCGACAGTATGGGTGAACTGCGGCGCACCCGGCACACGTGCCTGATTGGAGTAACTGTACGGACCGCAGAGCATGTCCAGATCGGGAGAATTGATGAGTTTTGCCAATCCGAAATGTCCCGATTGCGAGGGGCCGTTCCCCTGCGGCATACATTCAAAGAGATAGCCGTAGAAAACACCGGTCAAACGGGTTTTGCCGCACTCTTCGCGGACAACACGGGCGAGTTCGAGAATGAATTCAGCCATATCGCTGTTGAGAAATTCATTGAAGTCGATGGCGGGCTGTTCGGAGTGGGGGTCATGAAAGACCCGGTCACGGGAACCGTAACGCATATAGGGGGCGGGGACCATGGCGTTTTCAAAGGTCACGCCGGGTTTGCTGCGCCACGCTTTGCGGAGGGCGGAAACATTGCCTTTGTATTTCTTTTTAAGATATTGACGGAAAGCCTGTTGAGACCCTTCGTCATACCCGAAAAGGTTTCCATAGCGGGCGAAGTTGCAGTATTGGAATTCGCCGTGGTGCGCCCCTGCCACATGGTATCCTGCCATGTGCTTACCGTATTTTTTCTCCATGTAACGGATATAATCACGGAGGGCCTGAGCCGAACGTTTGCGGTAGTTGGCGTTGGCGACCGATGCCTGATCGCGGCTGCCGTCAGCAGAGAGGTTCAGTTCCCGCAAATCATCATTGGGGTACCATTGGCTCATCTGCACGCGGGGCCAGAAATAGGCATTGGGGTCATTTTCCAGCACCCGTTCCACGATATGATCGGCAAACGCCTGTGCTTTTTTGTCATCCGGCCCATGCCAGAAAGGGGGCATGGAGATCGAATAGATCTTCACATCGTGTTTGCGGGCGATGCGCACTTCGGAGGTTACGCTGGAGATCTCCACCTTGTTCCCCCGGTCGATACGGGCGGCACAGAAGATAAAATTCTTCTCGATTTCGCCGTTATGTGCCATACGGGGAACACCATTTACGATCTTGATGTTCCACTCATTGGCAGATAACAAACTTCCTGCCGTCAACAGAAGTGCGGCACAGAAAAATGACTTGAAATTCCACATAAAAACATTTCCTTAAAAACTTAATCCCATTTCATGGGGCCCTGCGGTACATTGTCACTGGTCAACCAACGTCCGACCGGAATGGTATCGTTCTGAAATTGACTGGCTCCTTTGCCTTCGGCGTGCCCGTCAAAATAACCGACGGTCGTTTTATCGCCATGCCAGTTTTTGAGCGAAGCAGCATTACTCTGATGATAATAACGGATCGAATAGAAACCGGAGGAGGCATTGTCCTTAACTCCGGAATCACCGCATGCGATAGAGCCGGAAGGACTTTTGATCTTATCGACTGCATAATAGGCAAAGTCCTGATCTACGGTACCTGCGGGATCTTTAATAACAAAGTCGCCCCATTTTGCTTTGTCTGCTGCACTCACCCAATTTTTATAAAACGGCGTGGGCATGATCCAGCCGATGACCTGACGCAACTGCGGATCAGTAGTTCCCGGGGGATTCCAGGAAGGGGTCCATTTTTTGGGGGCTCCGATAGAGGTACAGACAAAGTTGGCAAATTCGGTGTAAGGAGCGTAGGGACTTTTTTCAGTTGTAGCCCAGTGCAGATTGCCGGAAAGAACCATGGCGGCTGTACCATTGCCCTTCAACGGTTTTCCCAATTGGAAAAGCATATAGGAATCGTGATCATCCGCATAGAGGTTTTGAGACAGCATTGCCTCTTTTTTGCGATTGAGGCACTCTGCGGCTCTGGCGCTTTCGCGCGCCTTGTTCAGTGCGGGCAGCAGCATGGCGGCGAGGATCGCGATTATGGCAATTACGACCAACAGTTCGATGAGGGTGAAATGTCGCATAATATCAATTATGTGAAGTCGAAATGAAAAATTTACCCTCAAAATCCAAAAGTAAACCCCAAGGAGACAAAAAAAATGAGAGAAAATAACCTCAAACAGCATAACATAATTGATATTATGCGAAGTTACGACTGAGGCTGTGTCTTGCAAAGACACTCTCATACAAACTTTATAAGGGGATTTCATTTTTGCCTTTTCCATAGTTCTCCTTCCTTTGTTGCATCAATTTTTCTTTTTTAAATCAGAAATGGTACGGACAGAATCACGTTCCACAATAAAACTCGGAACCGTCATAATACCGGGCTGTTTTTACAGCATCGCTCACGGCGAGAGGTGTTGCCGCACAGCGGCAACCAAATATATTTTCGCCGCTTGAAGAGCGGCGACCAACGATTTCGCCGTTGGATCACGCCCGGGCAGCGCCCGGTGGCGAGTGTGCGCTGCGCGCAAATTTTTTACTTTTTTTACACAAGCACGCGCGCAGAGTTTTTTATTTATTTTGCCCAGTATTCTTCAGTTATCAATCAGCACCGGAAACTGCCGTTCCCGCCGTTACCGCCCCAGAAAAGCAATCATCCGATCGCCCTCTTCACGACAACGCTTGTCATGTTGCGGGAAGTACTCCCGCAACAGGAAATATACATACTTGCAGATGCGGAATTTTCCAATCACCTGCGGTGCATCATCTTTGTAAGTGGATACCCCCGTACTGCGACCATCGCGGATCGCATCGGCAATCGCTTCAAATGAGGAATCTTCCGCCAGAACAACCGTGTAGTTCCACATAAACGGAAAAGGATCTTCCCCCGTCAGTACCGGATGATAGTGCGAATCACTCACCCCGACAACCGGAATAGGACTGCCCTTTTTTATGCTGTATTCTTCGTATTTGCAGCGCATGAGCTGGTTGCCCTCGTTGGTGTGACGGCAAAAACCGCCCGGAACTTCCACCGCATCAAATTTACAGCGCGACATCAGGGCATCGATCGTATCCATGCCGATATAATTGTGCGCCCAACGATCCGGCCGCCAGAACGGATGACTGAAAATAGCGATCCCGCCAAATTCACGGATCTTGTCAAACGCCCACTCCGAGGCTCCAACCTGAAAACGGGTGTCCGGAGGCAGTTCAGCAGCAAGTTCCGTTTCGTAGGGAGCCTCTTCGCGTTTGAAACGCTCCTCATCCTCCCGGAAATAGTCGTTGACACTGGCTCTGCCGCCAAAATTGACCAGATGCACCATGTTGTCTTTAACATGGACTTCCTCGCCGGGAAACGCCCGGAATTCTGTATCAAAATTTTGCAGAAACTTCATAACCTTCAACGACGGCTCATAGTTTCCGTGATCGGTCAATGCCATGAAATCCATTCCGACACAGCGACAGGCGGCAGCAACAAATTCCGGAGCTTCCCTGCCGTCCGAACCGGTGCTGTGCAGATGAAAATCACCCTTGAGGGGTTTCATTTTATACAGATCGGCTTCCAGCGCGTACACAAAAACGGTCGCCGTCGCATCGGTTCTGCCGTTTCCGGCAGATTTCATCCAGACACAGTATTCATCCTCCACCGGACATGTGAGCTTGATTTGAAGAGTGCCGTCTTCCAGCCGGATGAATTCAGCTTCCGGTTCGTCATCCCAGTTGTCCAGATAGCCGTTGAAAGCAACCGGAGAATGTACCGGCAGAATCTTGATGGAATCCACAGAATCCAATACCTTTTTGGCATGGGCAAATTTCGGCCGTACTGTAAGTTCAGTCTCCCGGGAGGAAACCGGAAAAACCAGCGGTTTTATTTCAAAATCGGGGTTATTCATTTTACTTCCTCCTTAAACAAGAAGACCGTTTCTCCTTTTTTCATTGTAATACGGATGACCGGTCCGGGGAAAGAACGGTCGTTCTGCGGATCAAACCAGACTCCTTCGTATCCGGAGTTGACAGTGTATTTTCCATCTGCCGGAGCAGTAAAGGCAAGAAGTTTTTCATTGGCGTTGATGTGCAGATCCTTTTCACAATAAATCTGCGCTCCTCCCTGCTTTGCCATGAAGCGCACCAGAGCCTGCGGCAATTCATTGACTCCGCAGAAAAGCGCGGCAGCCTTGCCGTTTGCAGCAGGACGCCAGACGATCGCCGGGGCTTTGCTGCGGGCATAACGGGCAATGACCCTGTCTCCGGGACGGGTTTTGACCGCCAGTACCGGATCGACCGACATTCCGAACCCTGCCTTGTCCGGCAAACCGGCAATTTGCGCCTTTGCCCACGGTTCCATGACCGCAGATACGGCATCTGTTTTGTTGATAACGGTTTTTCTGCCGTTGAGTACAACGACTTCGGTTTCAGTCTTTTCGCCCTCTTTTTTGCTTTCATCGACTTTGTAAACGGAAAAACCGGTCAGTTCACGGACTGCATCCGTGGAAAATTTACCCGAAGTCACATCCACATAGCCGGGAGCCCACATCCAGATCGTCGCGGTCTTTGCCGCCCTTTCCCGCAAAGCAATGCGCTGCTCCCGGGTCAACGCAAACGCAGAGGAGTGGATGTCCAGTTTGGAGGGCTGTTCTCTCTCCAGCAGATCCGACAGCAGGAAACTGCCCCAACGGGTCGAACTGCGGCTGACACGGTCACGGATCTGATAGGTTGCTCCCCGGAAATTCAACCGGGCATCCCGGGACGATTCGGCGTATTTGAGAGAATCTTCATCGATCGTCAGGCATACTTCCGGCTCATACGCTGCCGGAGCAGAAATTAATACTTTTTCCGGCGCAGCAGAAACCCGCACGGTTTCATCCCACATCGGCTGATGATTGTACCAGCTCGTACCATGCAGGTCAAACCACCAGATGCCGTAGTTGCGGGCATAAACCGCTGCGAGCTGCGCACGGTATTTAAGATAAATCTCATCCCAAGTGATTCCGTAGGGTTTGCTGCGGGGCGCACGCTGGGCATCCCCGATGGGCGTCAGCAGATCGTCTTCATTGATCCAGACCTTTCCGGCGGCAGTGATGCTCTCTGCCGCAGTATGAGTCACGCTTGAACCACCCAGTTCACGCGCTTCGCCCATGTATGAGAAAGGTCCCGTCAACAGATCGACCGCCGGATGTTTCAACATCTTCTGCAGGGTACAGTGTCCGACCGTTGCCGGTCCGGTGGGCGTGGTAGAACATTCAAAAATATAACCGTAAAAGAGGCAAGTCAGACGCCGTTTGCCGCAGACATCACGGACAACCTGCGCCAGTTCACAGGCAATATCGCACATATCTTCATTGCGGAAAAAGTCAAAGTCGATTTGAAACTGACTCACTGCCGGTTCGCGGAATGCAAAACCCGGCCTGCCGCGCCGCTCTGCATCCGTAGGCACAAGTACCTGATCAAAGGTTATGCCGGGACGGTTCCACGCTTTTGCAAGAGCTTCATCGGTACCATATTTTTTCCGGAGCCACTCCCGGAAAGCGTTACGCGTACCGACATCATAACCGGTGAAAACATTTTCAAAATTCAGGTACTGCCACTCACAGACTTTTAAGCCGCCGATATGATAACCCGCCATCCGGTTACCGAACTTCTCTTCCAGAAATTCCACCGTCTGCCGCATGGATTTAAGCATTTCGGCACGGAAACGGGGATCGTCGATACTGGGATGTTTCTGACCGTTATCCACCAGACCCACATCCCCTTCGGTACTGTTGATTTTGCCGTCAACAATCGCCCATGGCGGCATATCGACCATATCGATCGTCATGGAAAAACGGGGCATCAGATAAATACGGCTGTCGATATCCAGAACCATTTTACAGACTTTTTCAAGATTCTCTCTGGATTTCGGCACATCGTCGAAAAGCGGACGGAATTCCGGCGAAACGATTACGATCCCGGTTTCCGCCGCCATGCGGATCTCTTCAATGTTACCGGGACGGAACACCCTTTTTCTGCCGCCGCCGTAGAGAAAGTTTCCAGCAAAAATACGGGGTGTGATCGCCTTGCCGTCCATCGTGATACGGGGAACTCCATCGATTTTTTCAACAGCAAAATCGGCACCGTCAAGCGGCATCATACAACTTGCCGCAGCAAGTGCAGGCAGAACACATTTTTTGAAATTCATATAAACCTCACTGTTTTTTACTGATATCTTTGACCGATTGGCGTTCCACAATAAAACTCGGAACCGTCATGATACCGGGTTGTTTGCCCTGCCGGATCATGGTGATCATCTTTTTGGCAGTTTCGGCGTAACCCTGAAAATCGCGGGCAATGGTCGTCAGGGGCGGATGCAACGCCGCCGCAGAGGGGACTTCACTGTTGGCGATGATGCTCACATCATCCGGGATCGAATACCCCAGATCATTGAGTGCGGAATAAAATCCGCGGGCAGAGAAAACAGAACAGACAAATGCCGCAGTGAAATTTACGCCATGCTTTTGCAGATACCGCTTCCCTTTTTCCTCCGCCGATGCCAGACTGGATTCACAGGCGGGATGGCGGCAGTCGATGATTTCAGGGGTAATGCCCTGTAATTCCAGATAGCGGATAAAACCGTCGATTTCCCGGCGCAGACAAACATCGAGATGATCGGCATTGACCAGAGCGATTTTGCGGTGTCCCCGCTTGTACAGGTAGTCAGCGGCCAGCATACCGGTATATTCCGGCATACTGTTTATGAGATTGACACTGCGGAAAACGAGATGATTTTCCGTAAAAATAAGAGCAACGTCACTATTCAGAAGTTTTGCAATATCTTTCTGCGTGAAACTGCGAAATCCGCCGCAGAGGATAGCGGCATCGGTATTCTCTCTGGTCAAAAGCCGGAGATAGTCTTCCAGTTTTGCCACCGGCGGAACAAGCTGCCGTGAAAGAGTCACTCCGGGCAGAGAGCTTAACTCTCTTTCAAAATATTTATACAGCGTATCCTGATACTCCTGCGGCCAATCGGCATGAACATAACTCACCCGGAAACCCTCATTTTTTCCGGAGGCGGCATAGATCCCTTTGCGGGACTGGATGCGGATGCGTTTTTCGGCGCAGAGTCTTTCCAGAACATACTCCAGCACTCTGCGGGAGCAGTTGTACTTTTCCTGACAGCGCGAAAACGAGAGGAAACGGCCCCCCTCCTGAATTTTCTCTACATCAGCAGAAATCTGCCGGTAAAGGTCTTCGATCTGCGCATCTATTTTTCTTGCCATAAAAACAAAATCCTTTTGTAGCTATGGAGTAAATATACCACTGTGTAACGAAAGAGACAAACTGTGTAACTAAATTTTGAAAAAAATCAAAAAAATTTGTTGTGTACTAAACATAGACTGATAAAAAAAATCCGCGCGTAGCGCGTACCCCGCCCCGGGTCGTACCCGGACGTGATCCAGCGGCGGAACGCTGGTCGCCGCCTTAAAATGGCGGCGAAAGTACAAGCGCAGCGTCGATATTGCCTCGCATGAGGCAATACCACTCGCCGGGAGCGATGCC
>JAFTUS010000162.1 GCA_017466125.1 Lentisphaeria bacterium
CTTATATGCGGTTTCTGTTCGTCAGACCGGGATTTTGCTATTGCCTTCTTTCAGATTCCATCTCACGATGGACACCCTTGGCTTTCGCTAACAGTTCCTACTGACAAGCCTGTATCGGACTTTCACCGACGAGTCAATGCGTGTGCCGCGCATACAAAAAAAGGCACATTCCGAAGAAGTGCCCATCTCTACGCCTGGTACAGCGTTACAACATACACAAAATCGGGATGCGCCATGCTATCAGCATGAACACACCGACTCTAAAAGTATGTTGTATTACGTCTTTTGAAGTACCAGTTCAGAGATGGACGTTTATAATCAGTTTGTCAAAATTTTTTATTCAGTAATTGCTGTTTTTTTATGCTCCTTTATTTTTCTGGCAGTGCAAAAAACACCTCCATTTCATGTAATATACAATCATTCGTAAAAAATACAAGTTAAAGAAAATTCTTAAATTCAAAAAAAATGACTGAAAATGTGATGGTGGCTTCTTCAGGGCTGCGGCAGAGGAGCAACAGACGATGACGGACGCTGACGGACTTTATGGACAAAGTTTTCGGGGCGGCAGAGAGCCGATGCTCCAAACGGCGTTGTCCATTGTGTCCATTTATCACTTTGCCGCAGCCGGGCACCTTAAAGAACAAATTTGCTTAAATTAATTTTTCTGCAAAACAGGCCTCTATCAATAATATCGCATAAGATTATTTTAGTTTCAGGCGATATAGTATAACAAACATTGATCCGAAAATCACTGGGAAGTTTTGTTTATGAAAAAAAGTCCGATCGAAGTTCTTGCCTATTATTTTCCGAATTGGCATGTAGACCCCCTCAATGAACAGGTGCATGGTTCAAATTGGACCGAATGGTCCGTTGTTCAGTGCGCCCGCCCCCGCTTTGCGGGACATCGGCAGCCCCGTATCCCCCTCTGGGGGTACGAGGATGAATCACGCCCCGACGTCATGGCAAAGAAAATTTCCTGTGCCGCAGAACACGGTATTACCGGGTTCATCTTTGACTGGTATTACAGCGAAAGCGGGCCGTTCCGTCAGAAAGCACTGAATGAGGGATTTTTGAAGGCTGAAAATTGCAAAGATTTCAAGTTTTCGCTGATGTGGTGCAACCATTCCCGCTCCAACTTTCACCCGACACCCTACACGATGAATGTGGAGATGTTCGACCCGCCGCTGGTTTCTCCTGAAAAATTTGAAGAGATCAGTGATGTTCTGGTCAATGATTATTTCGTTCGTGACAACTATTTGAAGTTTGATGATCGCGCCTATTTTTCCATTTACTCCCCTCATGATTTTCTCCGCAGTTTCGGTTCAGTAAAGGCGGCGGCAGAGGCCTTGGACCGTTTGCGCGCCAAAGCGGTCCGTGCCGGATTGAACGGAATTTTTCTTCACTTCAACTATCTCTTTTTCCGGCAGCTTCATGAACGGCTTTCCGGCGAACGGGAAATGACGGCAGATGATCCGCTTTCCGGTTACAAGGGAACGATCGAAGATCTGAACCGCGATCTGGGCTTGAACTGCAGCGGCTCTTACACCTGGGGTGAAGTTGCCCGCGCCCATGAACAATTCCCTGCCGTCGATGCGGAACTGGTCCGGCAGCAGGTCAGGGCTTTCTGGGCGGAAGGGATGACCAAATTCGGTCTTCCATATCACCCCATCGTTTCAACCGGTTGGGATCCTTCCCCCCGTACCATACAGAGCGACTCCTACGATTTCCGCGGCTATCCGTGGGTCGGGGTTTGGGAGCAGAGCCCCCGGGAGTTCGGAGCAATGCTGGAAATTGCCCGGAAACACATTGAAGTCTGCGAAAAACCGGAAGAGAGAGTCATTACTCTGGGCTCGTGGAATGAATGGACAGAAGGTTGTTATCTGGAACCGGATACGGTTTACGGATTGGGATATTTGAAAGAAGTTCAAAAAATTTTCAAAGAAACGAACTGAAACTGTAAGGAGAAGAAAAATGAAGCAGAAATTTACCCTCATCGAACTGCTGGCAGTAACAGCACAATTTTTGTCTAATTTTGCAAAAAAAGCAATTACATTTTTTGCGGATGCAAAAAATGTAATTACCCGAAAGTTTTTGGAAAGGATAGAGGGGGTTCGGGGGAGAAAGGGAGAACCTTTTTTCAAAAAGGTTTCCCTTTCTCTCCCGACGCCGTTTACCCTGATCGAACTGTTGGTGGTTATTGCAATCATTGCAATTCTCGCAGCCATGCTGCTGCCCGCTTTGAACAAAGCACGTGCCAAAGCGCAAGCCATTGCCTGCACAAATTTACTCAAGCAGACCGGCACGGCGTTGGATATGTATTGCAGTGACCACAATGATGTTCTTCCCTCTGCCTACAAGGATAACGGCAGCGGGATCTCTGATGAGACCAATCCTTTCCCCACCTGGTGTGATCCGAATGGTGTTCTCTGCGCCGGAGGGTATATCAACTGGCAGATCATTTATGCCGGAGGCAAAGACACCGTTGAAATGGGAAAAGGCGGATGCCCCACCGCCGCCGTTTACGGCACATACGTTTACAGCATGAATGCCTATCTCGGAGCCGTTGGCGGAGCGAAGGCGATCAACCGTCAGCGGTTGAAATACCGCGCTCCCTCCGAAACGTTTGTTATCAGCGATTCCAATAAATACACCGTTGATAACGGCGGTGCTGCGATCGCTCCGGGCTACTCCAATATGGATAAGATCTTCCGTCATGAAGACTGGGGCAACTTTCTGTTTCTGGATGGCCACGCTGCGGCACTGAAACGCTTTGATATCGGCACGCACAGTGTACCTTTCTGGCGCACGATCAATTCCAGCGGAGCGGAGATCTGATCATGAAAAAATATACATTTCTTCTGGCTTTTTTAGGACTCGTTCTTCCGGTATTTTCCGCAGAAGAGGTTTATAAAAACGGCAATACCATCCTGACGGTAGATCCTGTAAAACAAACCTGTTCCATCCGGATCGGCGGCAGTGACCGTGTACTGAAAAACAACGGTCAGTTCTGGTATTTCCGGGTCTTTGACGCCGCGGCAAAAAAGCGCAACACCTTCCCCCTGAAAGGGAAAGGTTCTTATTGCGGTATCCCGTGGGTCAATTCATCCAACGTGATTTTTTCCAAAGCGGCACGTCTGACCGGTAAAGAGTACAAAAACAACAGTCTGGTATTGAAATTCACTCACCCGCTGGCAGATGTTGAGGTCACTTTTGAATTGAAGCCGGAAAGCGTGGCTGTTTCCGGAAAAATCACCAATAAGGGCGATGACCCCATTTGCGATTTCACCGCAGTCCCCAATCTCTGTTTTTCACTGAAAGATCAGGAAACACTGATTGCTCCTGATGCCATTTACAACGGCGTGGAATTTTCCAGAGTGTTCAGTTTCTCCTGGAGTATGCGTTATGCCTGGGATGGTTGTCTGATCCGGGAAAAAGACGGCTTTTTTGCCTTCGATAACGTACAGGATATCGACAGACAGTATCTTGCCGGCGGCGGAGCGGTCATCGGCGACAAAAGCGGTAAAAACCTCTGCTTTTACAATGGCGTGAGGATCTTTGCGCGGAAAGGAGAAAGCCGTCGAAGTCAGACGCTGGTACTGCATCACTTCAAAGACCTCCGCAGTTGGGCGGACTCCTATGTGAAGTTGAATTTTCCCCGTGGCATCAAAACACTTCAGCAGAAACTCTCCGCAGACACTTTTGGCAGACTTTCCCGTTCTTATCTTTCGCCCGTTGCCGGAAAGATCAAAGATGTGCATAAAATGCTCGGAAATGTTCCGGAAAATCACATCGTCCACCCCGCGGAATGGATGCACCCCGTGCCGGGCAATCCGGACAGTTGGGATGCTTTCCCGAACTATTTTCCGCCCAAGCCCGCAGACGGAACGCAGGCAGAATACGATGCGCTGATCGCCTCGGTGGTGAAAAAAAGTTTCTTCATGCCCCGCACCAGTTTCTTTTACTGGACCGAAAAAAGTGATGCCGATAAACGCATCGGTCTGGAGAAAAATGCGATCGTCCGCGTGGACGGACTTCCCCGCACAGCCCAGTGGGGATTACCGGGCTATCTGATGAGTCCTTCCGCCAAACCCGTATTGCAGGAGTTGGACCGCCTCTTCGACATTTGGAAAGGCAAAGGTGCAAACGTCTATTTCACCAATGTTCTTACTGCGCTTGACCCTTATAACAACCGTTATGATTTCCATGCAGACGCACCGGCTCCGGATCTGCTGTACGACCAGATCCGGAAATTGCTGAAGCGTCACGGGGATAAACTGCCTTTGCTTTCCGAGGGCGGCGGTTTCTGGCTGATCGCGTATCAGGCGGGCTTCTGCGAAGCCCCCGGCTGGGATAAAGGCCGCCCCATCAGCCCGGTTCAGGATGACCCCAAACGCGGGATCATGTTCCGCGGTGCGCCGGAGATCCCCCTCTTTCTTGAACACGAATACATTCAGTTTTATCCGACCAATCCCGATTATTCCCAGGGACCGTATTCAGAACAGCGTATCGCCTGGAGTATTGCGCACGGCGTCAACATGAAGTTCGGCTTCTACACCAGAGAACCCATGAGCCGCAGAAATATGCTGCTGCTCCGCACGATTTCGCTGATCGCCCGCGAGATCCAGCCTTACACCTACGGCAAAAGACTGGAAACTTATTCCTGTGACAAAGAAAAAATCGTCCGTGCCCGTTATGCGGGGAGCGACGTGCTGTACAATCCCTCCTCCAAACCGGCTGTTTTTGACAAACTGCCCTTTGCCGCCGGGGTCGCTCCGGACGGTTTCGGCTTTCGCTCTGTTGACGGCAAAGTCTGGGGAGGACTCTTCAGCAGACTTGGAGAAACAATTTTCAAAGAACCGACCCTGCTGATCGCAGTCAGAGGGGAAAAGGGAATTCGTTTCTACGCTCCGCTGACAGATGCGGCAGTCACCTTCAAATATGAGGGAAAAACGATTTCAATTCCGGCATACCCGGCAGCGATCATGAAAGACATCCCGGCAGTGACCTTGAGCAATGACGGCAAACTTTCCGCCGATGCCATGCCGCCGCAGGCAGTATTGAGCAGCAGAAAACGCGGGACAGAAAAACGCCCTGACGTGAAACCATACAGCGGAAACATTCCGCTTTATCTGGATTGGCAGGCAGGCGAGAAACTCCCCGTGCAGTTGCGGGGATTGGCAAAATACCTGACTCCGGCGGGGCTGACTCTGCCGCGCGGCAGACAGGACCACTTCTTTACGGATAAAAATCTGGTATTCACGACCTCTTTCTATCTGGAGGCAGTATTCAGTTTTGATACCGAACCCAGTGACCCCGCCCGCTGGGGTGAGATCAATATTATCCGTCCGGAAGCCGCCGGTTCCAGAGCGCATACCCGTACAATGGAGTTCCGTTACAGCATATATCGGGATAATCTGCGCTTTCTGCTGACCAGAGTTCCCCGCACATTCTCGGATATCGTGGACCGCACGTTTACGGTTGAGAAAAAACGGTTCTATCATGTGATTGCCGAATGGGACGGCAAAGTCCAGAAACTGACCATCAATGGCGTGACACAATCCAAGCCGCTGACCGGGAAACTGGAAGCCAATAATACACTGTGGCGTCTGGGAGATGTGACGACCGATATTACTTTCCACCTGCTGCGTATCGGAGGAACTTCTGACCGGTGATCGTTGCTGTAAGACGAAGATCGATTTTCAGAGGCTTCGGAGTACGCCGTCCGCTCAACGCCCCGATAAAATACGCTGCGCTCTTTTATCGGAGCATCGCTCCCGGCGAGAGGTATTGCCGCAAATGCGGCAATATTGACGCTTCGCTTATACTTTCGCCGCCATTTTAAGGCGGCGACCAACGTTCCGCCGTTGGATCACGTCCGGGTACGACCCGGTGCGGGGTGCGCGCTGCGCGCGGAATTTTA
>JAFTUS010000163.1 GCA_017466125.1 Lentisphaeria bacterium
CAGAATTACCGGATCATGTTCATTGTCACCCGACGGGATTTTGATCGGCAGATCACTGAAAAATATTATCCGCATGACAATCCTGATCATTCACGGACTTTACCGGTGATACCTGATTCAGTCGGTATATGCGCGGAAATGGTCGAAGGTATTGAAGGTTCTTACACCATGACTGATGATGATCTTTATGTCCGGGCCGTAGCGGTTGCCGATGCTCCGGGATATATCACCGGAGTGTTTTACCCGGAAACCCAAAGGGCATGGACACAACCATTTCAATGAATCACCATTACGAACGGATATTGCCGTTTTGCTTGCGATAGTCCCCCGGAGTCATCCGGAATGCGGCATGAAAAGCTTTGTAAAATGCTTCAGTCCGCTGAAAACCGCAACGCAATGCGATATCTTTGATCGGGCAATTGCTCTGCAGCAGAGTTTGAGCATGGAGCATCCTTTTTCTCAAAATGTAATGATGCGGAGTGCAATTCAGTTCCCGGTTAAAAAGATAGTGGATATGGCTGATGCTGATACCTGTTTTGGCAGAGATAGCTTTGATGGAAAGAGCCTCCGGATCTTCATAAGTAAACATCCGCAAAATTATTTTCATTTTGGATGAATAACAGGCATCGGGATTGATCGCAGGCCGCAAACAAATCTGCCGCAGCAAGATCGTACCCAGATAAAATGCCAATAACTCAAAATCATTCTGGCAGTTGAAATAAAGTTTGCGGCTCTCCAGAAAAAAATCTTCCACACTTATCGGAGAATCCGGATCCCATCGTGATATCCGGGGCATCAGGTGACGGTCGTCTTTCACTTTAAATACCAGTGTCACGCAGGAAAAAAGTGCCGCCGGATCACAGAAGTAATTAAGCCGATCACCTGGACTGTGCCACAAAATAGTCCCCCGGCCAAACTCCCGATCTTCCAATTGGATTTTTCCACCGGTAAATATCTCAACCCGCTGGCAGCCGGGCAGGATCTGTTCGTTGGATGGCGGCGTATCTGCTGTTTTTGCAAAAGACAGCACGTTAGTGACTTGCTGCAAATTACAGATACCTTGAAGCCATAATTTATGTTCATCCATTTTCGTATCCTTTCCTTATACCATGACTCAAAATATCATGAATTTTAACTTTTTCAAGCAATTTCCAACAAAAAGGATTTTAGGATAATAAATGAGATTTTGGGAAAATAGACATTCCTCTGCGCCAGATGTATATTAGGAGCAGTTCGAGAATTTGTATTCGTAACAATCAGATCCGCAACAACTAACAAGAAAGGGAAAAACAATGAAAACAATTGCTCCCCCGGATGGGAGAGTAAAGGTGCGCACCTTTACTCTGATCGAACTGCTCGTAGTTATCGCCATCATCGCCATTCTTGCGGCAATACTTTTACCGGCATTGAACAGTGCCAGACAGAGAGGACAGGCCGCCAGCTGTATTTCTAATTTAAAACAACTTGGCAATGCCATCTATTCTTATTCCAGTGCCTACGATGAGTGGCTGCCCAGTTCTGCTTTCTATGGCAGTAACGGAGCAGAATATTTCTGGCCCACAGCTCTGTGTGAAATACTGGGCAATGGCGGAGAATGGAGTTGGGGATGGACTGCAGATACTGCGGATACTGCCAAACAGCTCTTTTCCTGTGCGGCTGCCGATTCCGAAGGAGAATGGAGTGAAGACAGCGACGGTCAAGACAAAGATGGTACTTACAAAGGACTTGGTTACCGTTACAGTCATTTTCTCGGCGGAGTTGATTATTACAAAAGTGGTGACAAAGATTGTAAACCCCGCAAGGTCGGTTCAAGTACATCTCCATCCCGCCGTTTCGTCATGGGTGATGGAACCGGCAATGATTATGGCAGTAAACTTTATTATAATGTCAAAAACAATAATATTCCCTACAAACGCCATCCCGGCGAAGTCTCCAATCTGATTTTTGCTGATCTGCATGTCAACAGTATGACCCGGCAAGCCATTATCGATGACCGCAGTGAGATGATCAAATGGTAAGTTTTCTTAAACATTTCTGCTTCGGACTTTTGCTGTTGACAGCGGCAGCTGGTTCGGCTGTTGCCGGGACCATTCCGCTGGCATCTGATGTTCCGGAAATCGATGGCAAGGGAGATGATGCCGCATGGAAAAATCTCCCCTGGTTCAGCGACTTTGTACTGCTGGGCGAAAATACCCGCAAACCAACTGCGCAAACCCGGTTCAAGACGGTTCACGACGGCAACACGATCTATTTTTTCATCGAAGCCGATGAACCGCAGATGAAAGAATTGCGTATGGAACGTACCGAACGTGACTCGGATATCTGGAATGATGATTGTGTGGAAATCGTTATCGATCCCAATTGCTCTCAGGATCGTTTCTATCACTTTGCGGTTTCTGCGGCGGCAGCAGTCTTTGATGAAGAACGTCTTCAAGGCGGCCTTGTCGCCTCGGCCAGATGGAACTGCCGGGGAATGAAATGCGCTTCAACCAGAAGCGAAAATAAATGGACTGTTGAGATTGCAATTCCGCTGGTATCACTTGGTATGGAACGTACCGACGGCAAAATCGCTTTGAATATCGCCAGAGAACGTTATGCCGGTATCGCCCGGGGAGCTGAGATAAGTTCATTCAGTCCGGCCAAAAGCAAACTGCTTGCGCCTGATGACTTTGCACCTTTCACGCTTACCGGCGGCAATATGAAAAAATTTGCCTGGAAATTGACCGGACCTTATGCATTGCGAACCGTAAAACGTAACGGCAAAGTTCTGTTGGATGGTAAGATCCATCTGATCAACAACTCCGGAGAAATGGGACGGGGATTTATAACTTTCCGGATCAACAATGGCCCGGTACAGCGCAAAACGGTTATCATGGATTCCGGAGTCAGTAATGAAATAATTCTGGCAGTGGAAGCAGATCCCACTCAAAAATCCGCCTTGCTTGATGTCCAATTGACCGGCATGGACCGCAGTATTCTTTTGCAGCGGCAGATCCCGGTGAACATCGATTATTCACCGATGACGGTAAAACTGCTTGATCCCCCCTACCGTAATACGATTTTCAGTGATATGAAAGTCAAAGCTCTTACCGGGCTGGTGCAAATTCATGATGAAACTGCCGGAAATAAGGAAGTGATCCTGACATTTTCCCGGAAAAACGGTAAAGTGATCTCCTCTTCCCGGAGTGCTGCCGGTAAATTTTCTCTGCCATTGCCTGAACTTGAGGACGGAGAGTATAATCTGCATGTCCAATGCGGCCGGTACATTCGTGAAATACCGGTATTCAAACGTCCAGCCAAAAAAGGGATGGTCAGATTCGATGCAGATAAGGTCATGTATGTTGACGGGAAACCGTTTTTCCCGTACGGCTGGTTCGGCTGCCGGGATCTTGAACGTGCCGCCGGATACGGATTCAACGTGGTTATCGAATATGCCATTACCGCTTACAAGGGTGATGCCCTGGTGAAATATTTTGATCGGCTGCATGCCCTCGGAATGAAAGGTCTCATATACTGTTATCCGGACAGCGGCATGAACAGCCGGGCGGCCCAGCGGCTGCCGCTTTCTCGGGAATAAGCGGAAAAGATCCGGCAGCGGGTCAGAAGCATCAAAGATCATCCGGCGCTGTTGGGATGGTATCTTTGCGATGAACCGGATCTTTCTCCGGCGTTGCCGGAAAGATTGAAAGAAATCCACGATATCTGTGCGACAGAAGATCCGTACCATCCGACTGTGATTCTCAACAATTCCGGTGAAGGTTATCGCAAATATGCGGCAAGCGGCGATATCGTTATGCCGGATATTTATCCGAATTTCATGCAGAACGGCAACTCCGGAGTTCCCATGATCACCATTTATGATTCTCTGCAGTCCTGTGCTGCTTCCGGAAACCGGATTTTATGGTGTACTCCTCAAGGATTCAATTACGATGACTGCGGTCATGCCGGACAACGGGTTCCTTCTCCAGCAGAATTGCGGAATATGCATTATCAGACTTTCCTCGGTGGAGCTACTGGATTCATCTGGTATATATACGAATACAACTATCCGTATCCGGAAGTGTTTACAACTTTATCCGATCTCCTGACAGAAAGCAGTAAACTGCCTTTTGCCTTTGCCCCCGGTAAGCGGCAAATGGTGAAAACCGGTAATCCGGGAGTCATTGCCGGCAGATATGATCATGACGGGAAACGTTGGCTCATCGTGGTAAATACGCTTTATAAAGAAACCGGATTCACGCTTGAATTGCCGCCGGGAAAATATTATGCTGCCGGAGAAGCGGGAAAGATTTTCACTTCAAATGGTCATCTTTCGGATACGCTTGCACCGCTGGCAGTACGGATTTATACCACTGACCGGCAGACTGCAGAAAGTTTCTCACTGCAGGAAAGTTTGAATAAATCTCAAAAGGCACGGGAATATCTGCGTAAAAAAGGCAATCTTGCTTTCGGAGGAGACCGGAAAGTGGATATTGAATTGGGCGGTTTTGCCAAATCAGTTCTGCCGTTGCATCACTTGAATGATGGTGCTTACTACGACGGTTTTGCTGTTACCGGGAAAAATCCGCAGATCACTCTCACGTTCCCGAACGAAATAAATGCTTCACAACTGCGGCTTTACGGCATTGATCTGAACGATGGCTACGGAAAAGTGGAAATTCTGAAAGATGGCAAATTTATGGAAGCAGCCCGTCTTTTCCGAGATCAGGAAAATCCCGCAGCCACCGGAGAAATGAGTACATTCAGTGACATGCCGGAAATCGGCTACCGCCGACATCGGGATGCCTTGAGTGCAAAGTGGGAAAGTTGTTCTTTCCGCACCTTGCGGATCTCCGGATTCCGGGGCAGAAAAATAGTGGAAGTTGAAGTTTACCGTTAAGTAGAGAAAGGAATAAATAATGGTAAAAAAGAGTTTGATCGCCGGTGCATTACTGCTTTGTGCCGGAACATTTGCCGCCGACAAAGATCTTTTGGCGCATTGGAGTTTTGATAATGATACCGTAGAGGGATTGAAAAGTTCAGTCGGTGATCTGGTTCTTTCCCCCCGATCCGGCAAAGATTTTTCCAAAGTCCGTTTTGTTCAGGGGATGAGAGGAAAAGCGGTGGAATTTCTGCCGGACAACAAAGTCCATTATGCCTTACCTCCATTTAAGCTGACTGATATCAAGCCGCCGTTCACCTTTGCCTGCTGGGTCAAAAAAACGCAGGAGGAACCCAAACGGGCAATCATTTGCGCCACCGCTTCTGATCCGTTTGATTTCGGTTTTGAGTTTTCCTGGATGTACAAAATGGGGGCATTCCGTCGCGGTGATCGCAGCAAAAGCATCATGAAAGGAGCGATGACAGTCAATAAGTGGCACCATATCGCGGTTACTCATGATGGCAAAGAGATGAAATTGTATATCGACACCAAACTGACTGATACCAAAGATGCTTCCGGCCTGACATTCCCGGAAGTACCGAAAAATCAGTCGGCGTTCCGTTTCACAGTCGGACATTATCCCACGACATGGCACGCTTATGCATTTACCGGCATGCTGGATGATCTTTTTGTCTTTGCCCGGGCTTTGAATGAAGAGGAGATCGGCAACCTTTCACTTTTCGGGACAGCAGACGGCAGTACCGAAGAAGATAATGCTGATAAAAAAAAATGAGCAATCTGACAGCAGCGGAGAAAAAAATTCCGTCGGTTGATCGTGGACCTTTTATCTGTCATGTTGATGATAAAGGTTTTACAGTGATTTGCCGTACTGATATGCCCGCTGAAAAACTATTGCTGTCCTGGCGGATGCCGGAAGAAACAACTCTTCGGCAGAATGCGGAAATCTCCCGTCCCGGAGGAGTGGATCATGTATTCAAAGCCACCGGGGATTTTTCAGGGAAAATGCCGGTGGACTTGCAGATTATCCGGGGATGCGATGGCAAAGTACTGGAAAATGCCGCATCTCCGTCAGCAACTGCCGTACCGTATCTTTTCAATCCGGGATCAGAAAGTATTTCTGTCGGCTGGAAAAGTTCCGCCGAATGTGCCGGCGCAGTAGAGTACCGGCTGGCAGGAAGCAGCCGGATAATGCGAAAAAATGCTTTATTCACCGGCAATCCGGCCACCGGGATAGCCCATATCGTGCATTTGGACGGATTGCTGCCTCAAACCGCATATGAATACCGGGTGCTTGCGCTCAATCCGGTAAACGGAAAAGCATATGGTTACAGCAGTTGGTACTCATTTACCACATTGAAACGCAATAGTGGCGGATGCCGGATGGTATTTTTCTCAGACATTCATGCTGATATGGATACATTCAAAAAATTATCTGCTGTCCTTGCTCCGGAAAAGGCTGATTTCGCGGTATTGGCCGGCGATTTATGCTGGGATGGAGTTTATGAAACAGACGGTAAACCGTTATTTGAAGATTTCCTGAATTTTTCCAATGCGGCTTTTGCCTCCGGAGTACCGACGGTATTCATGCGGGGCAACCACGAATGGGCCGGAAAATACAGTTTTGAATGGGCAAAATGGTTCCCCGGCTGCAATGGCAAAACTTACGGGGCATTCCGCGCCGGAGAGTGTTGCTTTGTGGTTCTTGATACCGGTCCGATCGGCAACTATCAGCCCGGAACTCCGGCTGGAGATTACATCGCAGAACAGAAAGAATGGTTGGAAAAAACGGTAATGCCGTCAGCGATGTTCACCACCGCCAGATACCGGATCGTTCTTGCTCACATGCCCACTCACGGCATCCCCAACGCTCCGCTGCTGGAAAAGAGTTTTGCGGAACTTTTCAATCGCGGCAAGGTGCAGCTGATGATCGTCGGACATGTCCACCGCTATATGAGGATAAACCGAAACGATAACGGATGTTACGGAACGGATTATTACACCATCTGGGATGAAAGTAATCCGCCGCGCAGCGCACTGGATAAAAATTACACGCTGGTCATCAATGGCGGCGGACCGGATGAAAACGGAATATTTGCGACGGCCCTCGAATTGTGTGCTTCAGCGGACAATATTACCGTCAAAGCAGTAAAAAAAGATGGTTCGACAGTAGATGAATTCCGGGTGCTGCCCGATGGAAAAGTTGAAAATATATCACCAACAAAGCGATTCAATTTTCGCGGAAAGTATAAAAAGTGAGAAAAATGAAAGAGATCAATCACAACATCAAACCGTCAGTGAACTTGCCGGAAACATATCGTCTGAATGAACAATTCAGCGATGATTTCACCGGAACTTCACTGGATTTCGACAAATGGTACGACTTTGTTCCGGCATGGTACGGCCGGCAGCCGGGATATTTTGACCGCAGCAATGTATCTGTAAGTAACGGATTGCTCCACCTGGCATCCCGGGAATTATCTCCGGAAGAGGTCAGTGTGGAAAACAAGGCCCGGGGCTTTGACCGGTTCAGTACCGCGTTTGTCCGCAGCCGGGAACGGATATTGTACGGATTTTTTGAAATGCGTTTCAAGGCAATAAATTCTTCGGTTTCCAGTGCGTTCTGGCTGAATGATCCGCTGGATCCACCGGCCAAATACCGCCCGGGAGATTTTTCTGAAGAGATCGATATTTTTGAAGTTTTCGGGAAAACCCATCATGATGCAGATGCTGAAAAAACTTACTTTATGACGCTGCACCGTTTCCCCACGCCGTACGTGGAGACCAAGGTGAATTTTTCAGATGAGAAGTATGCCTGCAACATGCCGTACGACGGGAACTTTTACGATGATTTCCATATCGGTTCCCTGTTGTGGACTCCGGAAAAAATGGTCTGGTATCTGGACGGCGAGGCCCGCTGGGAACAGAAAAACGTCAATTATCACCGCCCGATGTACCTCAACATCGACAGTGAAATCATGGCCGATTGGACCGGTTTACCCGAAAAAGGCGAATTGCCCGGAGAATTTGTCGTTGATTATGTACGCGTCTGGCAGACGGAGAAGTAAAAAATGGAACAATTGCAAGGAAAGCATGCGCTGGTCACCGGTGGTTCACAAGGCATCGGCAGAGTAATCGCGCTGCAATTAGCTGCCGCCGGGATCAGAGTTACGGTGAATTGTGCCAATAATCCGGCTAATGCCGGTAAAGTGGCAGCAGAAATAACCGCTGCCGGCGGCAGTGCGGATATATACCGGTGTGATGTATCAGATGAAGCAGCGGTTAACCGTATGTTTGATGATTTGGGCAAAGTGGATATTCTGGTCAACAACGCCCGCCTTGACCCCTGGCGCCGCACAGCAGACATGTCTGAGGGGGAATGGTGGGACATGGTAATGAATATCAACTTGAAAGGTTGTTTCCTCTGTTCAATGGCTTTTTTTGAACGTGCGAAAAATTACGGGTGGGGCAGATTGATAAATGTTTCTTCCGTCCGTTCATTTCGTCCGGCAGAGATGTCGATGATCGCCTACGGAGTTTCCAAACTGGGAATGCACGGTATTACACGGGCAATTGCCCATAACGGTGCGCCATTCGGCATTACCGCCAATACAGTAAGCCCCGGAATGGTGATGACGGAAAACCTTACTGCCCGGATCTCTCCGGAAAAATATCAGGAAGAGTGCTCTGCCGTCCCGTTGGGACGTCCGGCATCAAGCGAAGAGATCGCAGATGCCGTACTGTTCGCGGTAAGAAACGGTTATGTCACCGGAGAAACCATTAATATCAATGGTGGAATGTATTACGCACCGTAAAGGAAAGCAGTGTTATGATAAAAATAACTTGGCTTGGACAGGGCGGATTCCTTTTGGAAGTACAGAATTACCGCTTGGTCATCGATCCGTATTTAAGTGACAACCTGCTGGCGGTTCAGAATCTGGCTCGGTTGCATCCATTTCCCTTGAAACTGGAAGAACTGAGACCGGATTGTCTGGTATTTACCCACGACCATCTGGATCATCTGGATCCAATTGGCGTGAAAATGATCCGGCAAGCCTATCCGCAATGCCGCTATTACGGTACGCACAATGCATTTGAACATCTGTTGAAATTGGAAATTCCGGCAGAACTGGTCAGCGAAATATCCCCCGGCTGTATACAACACATCGGACCATTTACTTTGTCCCCGACTTTTGCCTCTCACAGCGATCCGTTTGCCTGCGGGTATCTGATTGAAGCGGCAGGCAAAAAAATCGTAATTTCCGGAGATACCAATTATGATGAGCGTCTTCTGGATAATAAACTGGCCAGTGCCGATCTGATGCTGATCTGCATTAACGGTAAATTGAACAACATGAACAGCGATGATGCCTTGAAGTGTGTCCGCTGCCTGACTCCGGCGATGGCATTGCCGATGCATATCGGACTTTTTGCAGAAAATACCGCTGATCCGATGCCATTTGTGACCGGCTGCCGTGAATCGCGAATAGAGTCTTTCAGTATGATTGTTGGAAAGGAATTTGAAATATGAAAATCACCGGGGTAAAAACTTTTATCAGCAACGCATTCCGCACTAATTTTGTCTTCGTAAAAATCGAGACAGACAGCGGAATTCACGGTTGGGGAGAATCAACTCTTGAATATAAGGAGTTGACTATTCAGGCGGCGATCCACGATCTGGAAAGTTACCTTATCGGCAAAGATCCGCACAATATCGAAGCATTCCGGTACGATTGCTACCGTGATGCCTACTGGCGCGGTGGTCCGGTCTTAATGAGTGCGCTTGCAGGAGTGGAAATGGCTCTGTGGGATATCAAAGGTAAGGATTTGAATGTCCCGGTCTATCAGCTTCTGGGCGGAAAAGTACGCGATGCGGTGCCGGTCTATGTCAATGGCTGGTTCGCTCCGGCAAAAACTCCGGATGAATTTGCCGAAAAAGCCGTTGAGGTCCGGAAAAACAAATATCCGGGCTGCAAGTGGGATCCTTTTGGCAAGGCATGGCAGCAAATCAGCAAAAAAGATCTTAATCTGGCCATGGAATGTGTTGAAAAAGTATCTGATGCGGTTGGTGCAGACGTACAATTGCTCATAGAAGGACACGGCCGATTCGATATCCCTACTGCAGTCAAAATTGGCAAACGCCTCGAAGATTATGACATTTTCTGGTTTGAAGAGCCCATACCTCCGGATGACAAAGAGGGTATGCGAGAGGTCAAGGAACGGGTGCGTGTATCGATTGCCGCCGGAGAAAGACTCTACAACCGTTATGAATACCGGCAATTTTTCTCACTCAACTGTGCCGATTATATTCAACCTGATATTTCTCATGCCGGAGGCATTATGGAAATGAGGATGTTGGGCGCGGAAGCAGAAGCGCGGCACATCGGATTCTGCCCGCATAATCCATCCGGTCCGGTAGCCAACGCTGCAACACTCCAATTGGCAGCGTGTGTACCGAATTTCGTCATGCTGGAAATGATGATGACAGATGTACCCTGGCGCGCGGAAATCTGCGATGAAAAATTGGTCATGCGTAATGGCTGTATGGTCATTCCGGAACGTCCCGGGCTGGGAATCGAACTCAATGAAAATGAATTGCTGAAACATCCCTATATCCGGACTGAGTTGCGGCATTATAAAGGCACATTGACTAATATCCGGCCGCCGGATGCGATCCGGTATTATGAAATGGAGAACTGCTGAAATAAACCGCTTATATCAAAAAGTATGGAAAGATTTGAAAAATGAGTGAATTTCAGAAAAGAAGTCTTGAAACGGCAGAAAAACTTTCCGAAATAAAAATCGTTCCGGTGCTTGTTCTGGAAGATGTCAGAGCCGGTTTGAAAATGTGCGAAGTTCTGGTTGAAAACGGTCTCCCGGCTGCGGAAGTCACCTTCCGTACCAGTGCCGCAGAAAAAATCATCCGTGAAGCGGCAAAAAAGTTTCCCGAACTTTATCTCGGTGCCGGAACGATTCTGAATACCGGTGATCTGCACCGGGCATTTGATGCCGGAGCAAAGTTTGCCGTCGCCCCCGGATTCAATAAGAGTGTGGTCAACGAAGCGGTGAAAAATGATTTTGCCTTCGCTCCCGGAGTGTGTACCCCATCGGAAGTAGAACAGGCAGTGGAACTCGGCTGTAAATTTTTGAAGTTCTTCCCTGCTGAAGCCGCAGGCGGTGTAAAGATGCTTAAATCAATTATTGCTCCTTACCGTCATCTGGGAATCTGTTTTATGCCTACGGGCGGAGTGACTTCCGCCAATGCCGCTGATTATCTTGCAATCAAAGAGGTTGCTGCAGTCGGCGGTACCTGGCTGGGGAAAGCCGAAGATATAAAAGCTGAAAACTGGGATGCGGTTGCAAAGGCTGTAAAAGCCGCAGTTGAATTGAAAAATCATCTTGCGTAAGGGAGAAAAAATGCTGAATTACAAATCCGCAGAAAGTTGTGCATTTGATGCCTTGAGTCTGGGGGAGATCATGCTCCGTTTTGATCCGGGAGCAGGCAGAATACATACGGCCCGTAATTTTCAGGTTTGGGAGGGCGGCGGCGAATACAATGTGGTTCGCGGTTTACGCCGCTGTTTCGGTTTGAGAAGTGCCGTTGTCACCGCTTTTGCCGATAATCCTGTCGGACGTCTGGTCGAGGACTTTATCATGCAGGGCGGTGTTGATACCCGTTTTATCCGCTGGATGGAGTTTGACGGTATCGGCAGAAGTGTCCGTAACGGATTGAATTTTGTTGAACGCGGCTTCGGTATCCGTGGAGCCAAAAGCTGCAGTGACCGGGGAAACACCGCCGTATCGCAGTTGAAACCTGGAATGATCGACTGGGATGAGATTTTCGGTAAATATGGAGTCCGTCACTTTCATACCGGAGGAATTTTTGCAGCGTTGTCAGACTCCACTTTTGAAGTGGCGATCGAAGCGTTGAAAAAAGCTAAAGAGTACGGTACTGTCACCAGTTATGATCTCAATTACCGCCCCAGCCTCTGGAAAAGTATCGGCGGCGTGGAAAAGGCCAGAGAAGTCAATAAGGAGATCGCCCGATATGTCGATGTGATGATCGGCAATGAGGAGGATTTTACCGCCTGCCTCGGCTTGGAAATCGACGGAGTTGATGCCAATTTGACCAATTTGCAGATCGAAAGTTTCAAGGCGATGATCCAAAAAGCGGTTTCGGTTTATCCTAATTTCCGAGTCGTTGCAACGACGATGCGTTCAGTAAAAAGTGCTACGGTCAATGATTGGGGAGCGATAGCTTGGGCAGACGGGAAGTTTGCCGAAGCGGAGAATCGGCCTGAATTGGAAATTTTTGACCGGGTTGGCGGTGGAGACAGTTTTGCTTCAGGTTTGATCTACGGCTTGATCACGGGAGAAGATATTGATTTTGCGGTCAACTGCGGAGCTGCACACGGAGCATTGGCAATGACCACTCCGGGAGATACCTCAATGGCGACCAAAGCAGAAGTTTTGAAACTCATGCAAGGAGCTGGTGCACGTGTAGACCGCTGAAAATGATATTTTGATGATGAATTATTCAATTGTTGATTGATCTGACAAGTCATATCACAAAGGTTGAAGGGGGGCTGTCATTCCAAACCGGCCATCCTGTTATTGAAATGATTGATCATCGTGGAATATCAAGTATAAATGGTACTCCTCAGTGGCATACTCTGTTCATTTATATCCGGATCTCCACCGGTATTTTACCTGGTCATCATACTGCTGTTTATAATGGTGGAAGTACCGATGATGAACTTGAAAATGCCCGTGTCTTGCAAAAAAAATTTGATTTGAGCGGCTGTTGGGGCGGCAAGAACAGAGTTGGTGAAAAATCCAATTGGTACGAGGATAAAACCCTGCAGAATTATCCCTGTGATTCAGAGTGGACAAGAGAATTTGTAAGCAACAGCAATGGTATCCCTTTACACAGTATCATTTGGCGGAACAATGGTGATAAAGCGGTGGTTTTGCCGGAGATGATTTTGCGTCGTCCGGGATTTGATCCACGCCGGGTTTTTATGGCTCCGGAGACGATTCATTATCCGATCAAACGAGGTAAAGGTATTTCCGGTACTATCAATGTAACGCTGTCCCTGCCGAAAAATGATTTGGTGTCTGATGATCTCTATCTCTGCTATCCGGGAGGAGAAAAGGCTGTCGGTATTTGCGATTTGACACCGCTTTATCAGGCTGATAAAATTAATCTGCTGATCCTGAACAAGCAGGGTATAGAAGGTTGGAAATTTGCTATGAGATTTGCTGCGAGATTGCGTAAAGAAAATATTGCTTTTACGGTCAAAGTTCTGACCGGAAGTGAATGCAGAGAGTTGTCCTTGAAAGAATTCCGGCAGAGTCTGCATGATCAGTTGTTGATTGTGCCGGAAGAGTTGAGTGATGACTTCGGCGGCAGTCTCAATACTTTTCTGGAAAGCAAGCCGTTGGATTTGATTTCCGGCGTACTTGGAAAAGGAGAAGCACTGCTTATATCCGGTGCATTTTGTCCGGAGGTCGCATTCTACTTGGCAACATCAATCGGAAGTGGTAGTTGGGAAGGGCGTTGGCAGTCGCTTAAGCATTGTTGTCAAGTAACGCTTTTTGCAGACAAATACAATCTGGGGCAGATTGTCAATACGGAAATTCCTGCCGGGGTTGATGTCCGTTCTGGCAACATCCCGCTGACAGATGCGAAGCAGTTTGTAAAAGATCGCGATTTGGTAATTTTTGCATCTCAAGATATGCAGAGCGATAAAAGCCGCTGTTATGAATTGCTCAAGTTTTGTCTTGAGCACGATATTTCAGTGATCGTGTGTGCGGAGAATGCAGACGCATTTGTGTTGCAAGTTACCGGACATTTTTACGAATTGAATTGCCAACTTGATGCCGCTGGCAGGCAGTACACCTTTGGTTCTGCTGAAACACGTTTCGGGATCAGTTTTACTTTGACTCACCAGGGAAAACTTGCCTCCTGTCGTAATTTGAGTGAAGCTGAACTGAACCGGCTCTGCGACCGGCAGGACACCGTGCAAATCGCAAATGGTGTAGACTGCATCGGTGATTTGTCAGGAGAACAAATCCATAGTACGATGTTCGGCAGCAATATTTTGTAACCATTTGCAAAATGATGATTGCCCGGACTCTATACAAATCCCGCAATCATTATCAAAGTTTCATTTGAAAAAATGTCGAAGCACAGCATTCTTTCGTTTGAAAAAATGTAAAA